>DATHLY010000368.1:0-2599 GCA_035487655.1 Rhizomicrobium sp.
TCGTAGACGCAGATAGCGCCCGCTATCAGCGACGCCAATATGATCAGCCACGCGCCGCGCGTGGAATGTTTTTGAGTCAACGTCCCCTCCCCCAAATGGCTGGACTTTCTATTTGACACGATCCTAACGGGCTTTCGCGCAGACGCAAAACCGGTTTACTTCGCACAAGCAGCAAAACTCATATCGGCTGATCCGCCTCGCGCTTCTTCCAGCGGTAGATGCGCTGGCTGTTGCGCCAGAAGTACTTTTCCGCCTGTATACGGGGCCGGGTGGCGAAATAGTCCCGCATCAGCGCCACCGCCTGAGGGATGGTCGCCGTTCCTACGCTGTTGGGCCAGTCGCCGCCAAACATCACCCGATCCTCGCCGAACGCTGCCATGAGCTGGTCCAGCCGCGCATGCGAGGCGGTGATGATGTCGCCTTTTTCATTTTTGTGAATGACCTGAGACAGCTTGATCGCGAAGTTCGGCCGCTGCGCCAGTTCGGCGATCAGAGAGTCATAAAGCGCCTGTGTTTCGGTTGTGGGATCGAGAGAGGGCATATGATCCATCACCACATGCAGGTCTGGAGCCGCGTCCATCGCCAGGAGCGCGCCGCGCAACAGGTCGAACGAAGGATTGGCCATGTCCAGGGTCTGCCCCACCTGGGCCAAGAGCCTCAAGCCCTCCGTCATGCCCGGCTTCAAGGCCTGCTTGCCGTTTTCCATCCGCCAGACGCGGGCATAACGGATGCCGCGCCACAGCGGATCCTTGGAAAAGCGGTTCAGATATTCGGGGAATTCAGGCTTGGATGGATCCAGGCTTCCCACCGCGCCGACAAACATGGGGTCCGAGGCGGCGCGTTCCAGGATCCAGAGATTGTCTTCGATCCAGGGACTGGCTTCCACCACGATGGCACCAACGATGCCACTACCTGGAATCTGCCGGCGGTAATCGTCCGGCAGCGCCATTTGTGGCGGCTGCCCTTTGGGGCCGGCATAGGGCACGCCTTGCGGACGGGTTGGATCGAACAGATGGACGTGGGTATCGATGATGGGGATTGCGTCGGCGGCAAAAACAGGCGCGGCAGCCACTGCCACCGCACCCGCCAGAAACGCGCGTCGCCGCATCAGTGCAGGTCGACCTTGGTCACCCGCCAATTGCCCGCTTCCGCCACATAGAGCGCAGCGGGATTGCGGCAGTCGATGGCATTGACGCTGCCGAAATCCTTGGGGCCCTTGCCCGCCTGACCGAATTTGCCCACGACTGTGCCATTGAGCTCCAGCTTGTAGATCTCCCCACCCTTATCCAGGTCGTTCTGCGGATTGGAATTAGAGCTGAAGAGATACTGGTGCGCGCCCGGTGAGATGCAGATGGCTTCCGGATCGCCGCCGGTGGTGATCGAGTTCTTATAGGTGCCGTTATTGTCGAACACCTGGATGCGATTGTTGCCGCGGTCGCCGACATAGACATTCCCACCGGCATCCACCGCGATGGTATGGGCGGTCCTGAACTGGCCGGTCTCGGTGCCGCGCGACCCCCAGCTTTTCACGAATACGCCGTCGCGGGAGAATTTGGCGACGCGAGCATTGCTGATGCCGTCGGCGACGAAAATATTTCCATCCGCGTCAAAGGCCACGTCGGCGGGGGAGCGGAACAGATCGCTTTGGGCGCCCGAGCCTGGCGGCGTGCCCTGACCCGTGTCCGCAGAAGAGGGCACGTCCACCGATTCCGGCTTCCTGCCCAACAGCATCGTCACCCGGCCCTGCGGATCCAGCTTCATCACCATGGAGGAATAGCGATCCACCACCCAGATATTGTCATTCTTGTCCACGCGCACTTGCTGGGCGGCCAGGAAGCCGTAAGCCAGCTTACCGATCTGACGGACGAATTTTCCGTCTGGGCCGAACTCATACAGGCTGGAGCCGCCATGGGCGAATGAGCGGCTGCCCCCCAGCGTGACGGTGGGATCGCCATTGCGGGTATAGACGAAGACATGGCCCTTGGAATCGGTGGCCACGCCCGCCGCCATGCCGAAGAATGTGTCATGCGGCAGGGTCAACGGCTGGGAAGTGGAATAGCTGAGCTCCTGCGCCGCGGCCGGCAGGGCGATCACCGCAACAGCGGCGAGCAGTAGGGTCGCAAAGTGCCTCATGTTACTTGCTCCCCTTCAAGACGAATTTCTGCATGCGCCAGGATTCGATCTCACCCACGATCACTTGATTGGGATTGCGGCAGTCCATCATGTGAACCACCTGCCAGCCGGGTGCCAGCTTGCCGGCATGGCCGAACTTGCCGACCACCGTGCCATCCAATTCCGCCTTGTAGATCTGTCCGGTACGCGCCCAGGTGCCGGGGCCGTTGCCGTTGGGATTGGAGTTGCTCATGAATAGATATTGGTGTGGCCCTTCCGATATGCAGTCGGACCAGGCGCTGCCATATTGGGTATAGGCCGTTTTCCACTTCAGGTTATTGTCGAGCACGACATAGCGGGCATTTCCCCGGTCGGCGACATAGACATTGCCCTGGTGATCCACCTGCAGGCCGTGCGGCAGATTGTATTCATTTTCACCCTTGCCGACCTTCTCGCTGCCATTCTCCGCCAGGAAGCGGCCATTCTT
>DATHLY010000369.1:0-5461 GCA_035487655.1 Rhizomicrobium sp.
TCGCCGGTGAAACGCGGCGCGGCGTTGTTGCCTGCCGCCAGGCCGGGCGTACGCGGCGCGCCATGCACCCTCAGATTCAACACCGAGCCCTGCGGCACGCGAATGATGGAATCATCGCCCACGCGCAAGGATGTCAGCGGCAGTCCGGTATAGGGCGGCGGATCGATCCAGGCATCGATCGAGGCTGCAGCGCCCGCGCCGCTGTCAAAGGCGCTGATCAGACGCGCGCCGGTGTCGGTCCGTGCCCAAACCAGTCCTGCCGCGATTGCGATCAGAAGATACCAGCGCAAGCCGGAGGCGTCGCGCGTGGCGATATTGGTCCGGGGCAGCGCGATCCGCAATTTGCCGGAGAGGCCGCGCGCCTTGTGCAAGGCCCACAGCGCCCGGGCGAAAGGATCCTCGCCGACCAGCATGTCATGACGCTCGGAGATGGGCCGGTGTCGAAAGCCGCTGTCGCGCTCCAGCCGCCGCGCCGCATCCAGGCTCTTGGGCCAGGCAAAGTCTTCGAAACCATTGTGAAGCGAAAGGGCGCTTGCCGTGATCGTGGCGGCGAGCAGCAGCGACTGAACCGGCCAAGGAACAAAGGCGAACAGGCCCGTCAGCGCCAGCGACAGATAAAATCCGAAGAAGCCGAAGGCCGGCCACAGCCGGGGCAGGACCCGCTCGACCGCCAGGACCGCGCGCGTCCATGCCACGCGGCGTCCAAATGGATCAGCCGGCCAACCAGTCTGGGATATGGTCCTTGGCGATGAGATCGGCATAGGTCTCCCGGGGACGTACGATGCCCCATTGTTCGCCGTGAACCAAGACTTCGGCTAGGCGCGGACGAGCATTGTAGTCGCCGGCCATTACCGCGCCATAGGCGCCGGCCGACAGGATTGCCACAAGATCGCCGCTTTTGAGTTCCGGTAGCGGTCGCGCCGCCGCGAAAAGGTCCGACGTTTCGCAGACCGGTCCCACGACATCAAAGACTGTGCGAGCGGAACCCACCGCCGGTTCCCGGATGGCGGCGAATTCATGATGCGCCTCATACAAGGCCGGGCGGATCAGATCGTTCATGCCGGCATCGATGATCAGAAAGTGCTTGGCCTCGCCATGCTTGACATAGATCACCCGCGACACCAGCATGCCGGCATTGGCGGCGATCAGCCGGCCCGGCTCGAAGGACAGACTGCAGCCCAGCCCCTTGGTCACCTTGGCCACCATCCGGCCATAGGCGGCCGGATCCGGCGGCGGCATGTTGCTGTTCTCATAGGGCACGCCCAATCCGCCGCCCAAGTCCAGACGGGTGATGCCATGGCCATCGGCTCTCAAGAGGACGACCAGCTCGGCGACCCGGCGGAAGGCCGCCTCAAACGGTGCCAGATCGGTGATCTGGCTGCCGATGTGCACGTCGATGCCAACGATTTCGATATGGGCCAGCTTGGCGGCGTGTGCATAGGCCTCGCGGGCCCGGGTGAAGGGAATGCCGAACTTGGTTTCCGCCATGCCGGTGTTGATCTTGGCATGGGTCTTGGCATCCACGTCGGGATTGATGCGCAAGGTGATAGGCGCGCGCGCCCCCAGGCTTTGCGCCACCGCATTGAGCGCCAGCAGCTCCGGCTCGCTTTCGACATTGAACTGATAGATGCCGGCCTCAAGCGCGGCGCGCATCTCGGCTTCCGTCTTGCCAACCCCGGAGAACACGATCTTGCCGGCCGGAATGCCGGCGGCCAGCGCTTTCGCCAACTCGCCGCCCGAAACCACATCGGCGCCCGACCCCAGCCGCGCCAATGTCTTTAGCACCGCTTGATTGCCATTGGCCTTGACGGCGAAAGCGATCAGCGAGCCCTTGGGCAGCGCCTCGGAAAACACCTTGTAGTGCCGTTCCAGCGTGGCGGTGGAATAGCAATAGAAAGGCGTGCCGACCGCCTCGGCCAGCAGATCCAGCCGCACGTCTTCCGCGCATAGCACGCCGTCCTTGTAATGGAAGTGATTCACGCCTTACCGCACTTTCTTTTTTTTGGGGCGGTCGCCCATACGCGTTCTTCGCTGTCGCTCATCACCTATGGGCCACGCCTAACGCCCCAGGGGATAGGGCGGCTTGGAGGGATCGTGCTCATCCTTCGACGTGGACTGGCCGTTGGGCTTCACCAGGTCGTTTTTCACGCCACAGGCGGTAACCGCCAGCGCCAGTGCTACGAGGAGCAGCCCCGGGAACAGCGGCGAACGTGAGCGCAGCGAACGCCTCGCCGTGCGACCAATCAAAAAAATCATTTCAGAACACTCCGCCAATGATGCAGTTGTTCCCTGACCCTGGCCGGCGCGGTGCCGCCCAGGCTCATCCGCGAAGCCACGCTGGCTTCCGGCGTCAGCACCTTCAAGACTTCGGCCGTGATGCCCGGCTCGATCTCTTGCATCTCGCCCAGGGAAAGCTTGTCCAAGCTCAGCCCTTTCGCCTCGGCGGCTTTCACGATCGAACCGGCGATATGATGGGCTTCCCGGAACGGCTTTTTCAGCACGCGCACCACCCAATCCGCCAGATCGGTGGCGGTCGGATAGCCGGGTTCGCAGGCCGCGCGCATCTTGGCCGCGTCCGCCGTCAAATCGGCAACCATCGCCGCCATGGCGGCCAGGCAAAGCTCCAGCGTGTCGGCGGCGTCGAACACGCACTCCTTGTCTTCCTGAAGGTCGGTGCCATAGGTGAGCGCAAGCCCCTTCACCACCGTCGCCAGAGCCACGAAATCCCCCACCACCCGCCCCGTTTTGCCGCGGATCAACTCGGCGGCATCGGGATTGCGTTTCTGCGGCATGATGGAAGAGCCGGTGGTGAAACCATCCGACAGTCTCACAAAGCCGAACATGGGCGTGGACCATTGCACCAGTTCGCCCGCCAGCCGCGAGAGATGCACGGCGCAGATCGAACAGGCGGCGAGATATTCCAGCGCGAAGTCGCGGGCCGAGATTGCATCCATGGAATTGCGCATCGGGCGGGCAAATCCCAGGCTGTGGGAGGTCGCGTCGCGATCGATGGGAAAAGACGTGCCGGCCAACGCGGCGGCGCCCAAGGGCGATTCATTCAGCCGCTTCCTGGTGTCCTCGAACCGTCCACGGTCGCGGCCGAACATCTCGACATAGGCGAGCAGATGATGGCCGAAGGTTACCGGCTGGGCCACCTGCATATGGGTGAAGCCCGGCATGATGGTCTCGACATGTTTCTCGGCCTGTGCGAGCAGCGCGCGCTGCAAGGCAAGCAGACCGGAATCGGCGTGCTCGCAGGCCGCGCGTACCCACAGCCTAAAATCGGTGACCACTTGGTCGTTGCGCGACCGTGCCGTGTGCAGCCGTCCGGCAGGCGGCCCGATCAGCTCGGCCAGCCGGGCCTCGATATTGAGATGAATGTCCTCCAGTTCGCGCTTGAAGACGAATTTGCCTTCGGCGATCTCTTTCTCGATGGCGGTCAGACCATCCAGGATGGCCTGGCCGTCGTCCTTGGAAATGATCCCCTCATTGGCCAGCATGCGGCAATGGGCGCGCGATCCCGCCAGATCTTCGGCCGCGAGGCGCTTGTCGAAATCGATCGAGGGGGTAATCTCCCTCATGATGGCGGCGGGGCCGGAGTCAAACCGTCCGCCCCACATTTTGTTCGTGCTCATTGTCTCATCCGGGTGTCATGACCAAGAAAATCATCATCTGCTTGGCCGCAGGTCTCGCCCTGGTAATGGGCGTTCTATATGGGAAAGGGCTGCTTTCTGTCCATCAGGGGTTGGAGCCGCCGGCTTCGCTGTCGGCTCTGGTGCTGGAAAAGACCCCAAAAACCGCCCCGGATGTGCATTTCATCGATGGCCAGGGCAATCCCCATGCGCTCCAGGCATTCCAGGGCCGCTATGTGCTCATCAATCTCTGGGCCACCTGGTGCGCGCCCTGCGTCAGCGAGCTGCCGTCCCTGGCCCGGCTGTCGCGCTTCGCGCCGGGGCTGAAGGTGGTGGCGGTTAACACGGACACGACAAAGGTGGACGCCGCCCGATTCCTCAAGAGCCACGATGCCGGCGCCCTGCCGGTCTATCTGGATTCGGACCGGATGATGTTGCGGAGCTTTGTGGTGCCGGGCCTGCCCGCGACCATTTTGATCGGCCCTGACGGCAAGGTTGTGGCGCGGGCGGAGGGGCCTGCCGACTGGGGGTCGCCTGAGGCGATCCAGTATTTCAAACGCATCACGGGAACCTAGCGCCGATCTTTTGGGTCGTGGGTTCGTCGGCCGTGCTCACCTACTCTGGATACGCTCCGCGCGGCCTCCCGCCCACGCCCCAAAATCTCTGGCTACTGATGGATTAGCGCGTGGGGACGGGATGTTCGCCGCGGTAATCGTAGAAACCGCGGCCGGTCTTGCGGCCGAGCCATCCTGCCTCCACATACTTCACCAGCAGCGGGCAGGGGCGATATTTGGAATCCGCCAAGCCTTCATAAAGCACCTGCATCACACTGAGGCAGGTATCCAGCCCGATAAAGTCGGCCAATTGCAGCGGCCCCATGGGATGATTGGCGCCAAGCCGCATGGCGGTATCGATCGCGTCCACATTGCCCACGCCTTCATAAAGCGTATAGACCGCCTCGTTGATCATCGGCAGCAGGATGCGGTTGACGATGAAGGCCGGGAAATCCTCGGCATAGGCCGCGGTCTTGCCCACGCGCTTGACGATCTCCAGCGCGGTTTGGAATGTGGTGTCGTTGGTGGCGATGCCGCGGATCACTTCCACCAGCTGCATCACCGGCACCGGATTCATGAAATGCAGGCCGATGAAATTCTCCGGACGATCGGTGGAGGCCGCCAGCCGCGTCACGGAAATGCTCGAAGTGTTGGTCGCGATCAGCGCCTTGGGCGAAATGCGCTGACATAGGTCCTGGAAAATCTTTTTCTTGACAACTTCATCTTCCGTCGCGGCTTCCATCACCAGGTCGCGGTCCCTAAGATCATCAAGTGTCTGGGTGGTGCGGATGCGTGCCAAAGCCGGCTTGATCTGTTCTTCCTTGATGATGCCCTTGTGCGCCTGGCGCTGCATGTTCTTCTCGATCAGGCCCACGGCTTTGGCCAGCGCTTCCTTGTTGATGTCATCCAGCACCACGTCATAGCCGGCCAGCGCCAGCACATGCGCAATGCCGTTGCCCATCTGGCCCGCCCCGATTACGCCGATCTTTTCAACAGCCATGTCGTTTGCCTTTAGTTGTAGCCGCGCTTGGCGAGTTCTTCGTCCAGCTCCGGGAGAATCTTGAACAGGTCGCCCACCAGTCCGTAATCAGCCACCTGGAAAATCGGCGCTTCTTCATCCTTGTTGATGGCGACGATTTTTCGGGAATCCTTCATTCCGGCCAGGTGTTGAATGGCGCCTGAAATCCCCACCGCGATATAGAGATCGGGGGCGACGATCTTGCCGGTCTGGCCGACTTGATAATCGTTGGGCACATAGCCCGCATCCACCGCAGC
>DATHLY010000370.1:0-9372 GCA_035487655.1 Rhizomicrobium sp.
CTTCGCTTGAACCGGGGCAGGGCGGTGCGCCAGCACCCAGGGCCGCGCGCCGCTGGTATAACCGCCCAGGTCGACGGCGATGTCGGTCTCCCAGGTGCGCAAAATCTGCGCCACCTCGCGATCGCTTTGTTGGCGGGCGTCGTGGAAACGATCGAAACTCTTCATCAGCCTTGCACGCATCGCGCTGTTGTCGTCCGGGCCGAAGGATATGGCGGTAACCTCAAAGCGCTCGCGATCGTGCCGCTCGAACATTTCCACCAAAAGCGTGGCGGTGACATGTTCGTGAAAGTCGGCGGAGAGATAGGCAAGGCGGATCTTGGGGTGGCCATAGCGCTCGCCTTGCCACAAGGGCGCAAGCGCGCCCGGGCCGGCATCCCGCACATAATTCTTTGAGCAGCGGAGCTGAATTTCATTGTCGTCCACATAGCCCATCAACACGAAGGGCTGGATGCGGGATTTGCCCTGAAGCACATCAGCCTTGATTTCTACCGCCAGGCGAGCGGTGCGCGTCCAATCGCCAATCGTCATGGCGGTATTGGCCAAGCCACTCAAGGCACTGGGATGGTTGGGGTCGATCGCCAGCGCCTGCTCATACCGGGAGAGCGCTTCTTGCGGCCGGTTCAATTCGGACAGCGCATTGCCCGCATTATAAAGAGCATCGGCAAAGCGCTGGTTGAGCGCCAGGGCGCGCTCACAGTCCGCCAAGGACTCCGAAAACCGCTTCAGCCCGAAAAGCGCGACGGCGCGGTTGTTAAAGGCGTCTGCATAGTCGGGCCTCAGCGCCAGCGCCCGGCCGAAGCTCTCAAGCGCTTCACCCATGCGCTTGAGATCGGACAGGACGATGCCGCGATTGTTCCAGCCTTCCGAAAAATTGCCGTGCACCATGAGCGCCCGCTCGACGCTGGCCAGCGCTTCTTCGGGCCGCTTCAAGGCCTTGAGCGTCAGGGCGCGATTGTTGAGCGTGTCGGGAAAATCGGGTGCCAGCGCCAAGGCCCGGTCATACTGGGCCAACGCCTCTTCCTGACGGCCAAGATCCGCCAGGACAATGCCGCTTGTATTCAGCGCCTCGACATGATGGGCCTGGATCGATAGCGCCTTGCCGGCGCTTTCCAGGGCTTCGTCGAGACGCCCCAGATCGCGCAGCACCAACGCTCGCTTGTTCCAGGTGCCGACATAGTCGGGCTTTGTTGCCAGGGCCCTGTCGTAACTGGTCAAGGCTTCGTCGAAGCGGCCCTGGGCCCTGAGCACATTGCCGTAGTTGGAAAGGATTTCCGGCGCGTCGGGCTTCAGCGCCAGTGCCGCTCTCATCAGCTCCAGCGCTTCGCTGTTGCGACCCTGTTGGGCGCGCACCACGCCGAGCATGTGGTGGGCCGTGGCCTCTCGCGGATCCGCCGCCATCAACTGCGTGTACAGGCGTTCCGCGTCCGCCAGCCTGCCCGTCTGGTGGAATGCGATTGCCTGGCTGAGAACGGCCCGCGGATCCATGGCTGTTCTAGACAGCAAGGCGCTTTGGCCCGCAAGTCATCCTGGCCGCACCTGCGGCCATCATGGAGCTGACAAAACGCTGCTGGGTGATTCGCGGTTGAGGCCTGCAAACGAGACGCGCCGTTAACCGCGAAGCCACAGCTCTTGTTAACCCGTCCGGCCGTCGGCAACAGTGCGGGCTGTGAAGCAACTTCAATTGTCAATCAATGCAGGATTTCAGCCGATTATTGATGAATGCTGCATCGCAGCATTTGGCGTTGCAATTATGTGACTTCCGGTTGCGAAGGTGCATTTCTTGCCCAGATTTAGCTCGATAGGCCCCAGCCCCTCTGCTATCCAACCCCCGAAGTTCGGCATTTTGCCTATAGAACAATCGTCCAGGGGGACTATTCCTATGAATTGTGGTTTGACCAAGACACGCGCGCGCCTTGCCGGTGGCGCGGCCATTCTGGCGTTGAGCGCCGGGGCCGCCATGGCGCAGGAAGGTGTCGAACAGGTCGTCGTGTCGTCGACCCGCTTGCAGAGCGCAGGCTTCGACGCCCCCACTCCGACCACGGTCGTCAGCGCGGCGGACCTGGAACAGCAAGCCAAGCCGAACGTCTTCGATGCCATCACCCAGTTGCCGGCCCTGCAGGGCTCCACGGGTGAAGGCTACAATACCGGTTCCACCACCACCGGCCTGATCGGTCTCTCCTCACTTGGTCTTCGCGGCCTGTCCCCCCTGCGCACGCTGACCTTGTTGGACAGCCAGCGCGTTGTGGGCGGCAACTTTAATGGTGCCGTCGACGTCAGCCAGATGCCGCAGATGCTGATCCAGCGCGTCGACGTGGTGACCGGCGGTGCTTCGGCCTCCTGGGGTTCGGACGCTGTCGCGGGCGTGATCAACTTCGTCACTGACAAGAAGTTCGAAGGCTTCAAGACGAATGCACAGGCGGGTATGTCGAACTATGGTGACGTGGGTAACGTCCTGTTCCAGTTCGCCGCTGGCACCCGCTTCTTGGGCGGCAAGGGCCATTTCGAAGTGGCCGGCGAATACAACTACAATGACGGTCTTCTGCCGCGCTATCCGGTGGCCCAGCAGCACACCGCCCAGCCCAATATCGGCGGCCGCACATTGGCGCGCCAATCGGGTACTGCTTCCTATGGCGCCGATACCGGACAGAGCGGTGGTCCGCCGGCCGGTCAGCCGCGCACCTTCTATTTCAATGTCGTGCAGGGAACCCAAACTGCGGCTTACGGACTGATCCAGTCAGGTCCCTTGGCCTATACGAGTTTCGATTCCAACGGCAAACCCTTCAAATATGACTTGGCAGGCACCTGCTCTGCCAGCGCGACCGGCGCCTTGCAGGGCGCCCTCAACGGCACGTGCGTTGGCACGCCGTCCCATCCCGGCGACCAGAACGATTCCAAGCAGTTCACCCAGGGTCTGTACGACCCGCTGCTGCGCGGCAACCTCTACGCCCGCGTGTCTTATGACATCGCCCCGGACACGGAAGTGTTTGCCACCCTGACCTATGGCCTTGCCCGTACCGAGAACATCCCTGCCCAGGGCAACTCGTCCAAGTCCGGCATGGTCATGCGGTGCGACAACGCCTATCTGTGGCAGACCTTTGGCGGGACGGCCTTTGGCGTGACTGGAGCTACCCCGGGCGCCTTTGCCTCGGCTTGCGCCACCGCCCTTGGCGGCGCCGCGACCAATCCGTCGGCGTCCAACTTCAACTACGGTTCGGACTGGGCCAACATCCCCACCGACCAGATCATGTTCCTGACCCGCACCATGCGCCGTGCCGTGGTCGGCGCGGACGGCGTGTTCGACGCCTTCGGCAAGAACTGGAACTGGGAATCCTATTTCACCCACGGCGAAAACGACACCAGCATCAAGATCTACAACATGCCGCTGTCGGGCGCGCCTCTGATCAACGGCAATGGCACGACTCTTCCCGGCGGCGCCGGCGGCGCCAATGGCCAATTCTCGCGCTTCAACCTGGCGCAGGATGCCGTGTTCAACAGTGCGGGCCAGATCACCTGCCGCAATACCATTGCTCAGGCCTTTGGCTGCGTGCCCTTCAATCCGTTCAGCGGCCAGTACATCACACCCGGCCAAATTGCCTATTTCGACGGCCAGAACGGCCCCGGAGGCACCACCATTGGTCCGACCTCGATCCAGACCATCCGGCAGGAAGCCTTCAGCTTCTCCGTCAACGGTTCGCCGATCGACGATTGGGCCGGCCCAATCTCCATCGCGACCGGTTACGAATATCGCGAAGAGCATTTCAGCCAGCGTGCCGACCCGTATTCGGGCGGCGTCTCGGCTTCGACGCCCGCGACGGTCAACATGCCTTGCACCGATCCGTTCATCGACTGCGGTCTGACCACCCAAGGTTCGCTTGGTGCCTGGAACGCGGGCAACTATCACGATGGCCGCGGTACCTTCCATGTGAACGAAGTATTCCTGGAAGTGGGTGTCCCGCTGTTGAACGACTCCTTCTGGGGCAAGATGGATCTCGATCTGGGCGGACGCCATGCGCGTTACAGCACGGCGGGTGACGCCAACACTTGGAAGGTCGGTATCACCTGGGAAACGCCGATCCCCGGCATCCGTCTGCGTGCCTTGCAGTCGCGGGACATTCGCGCTCCCAACCTGTCGGAACTGTTCTTCCCGCCGTCGGGCCTGAATGGTTCGGTCAACAACGACTTCGTCAATGCGATTACGCCGGGCAGTGCAAACGGACAGCAGGTTCGTCAGCTAAACGAAGGCAATCAGTTCCTGAAGCCGGAAAAGTCGCTGACGACGGAAGTGGGCCTGGTGTGGCAGCCGGAATTCCTTCCAGGCTTCCAGGCCTCGGTCGACTATTACCGCATCGCGATGAAGGGCCCGATCATCTCGTTGGGCTTGCAGCAGGTCGAAGATCTTTGCTTCAACGGGTTCAACACCTTCTGTCAGCAGGACGCAATCACAACCGCAAACGGCATCAATCAGAGCGCCACCAATACGGGTGCGGCCAACACACCCAGTCAGTTGCAGGCGGTTGCGTCCAAGGTGTTCAATTTCGGTAGCATCGTCACCGACGGCTTCGACATTGAGACGAGCTATCAGTTCGACCTGCAGGATTATGACGTCCCCGGCAACTTCGTGCTGCGATCCTTGGTCACCCATGTCAGCAAGTTCATCGTCGACTCCGGTATCCCCGGCACGCAGCGCAACGTCGAAATCGCCGGTGCGCTGGGCGGCGGCGGCAACAGCAACCAGTACAACTCCAACTTCAACGTGTTGAACTGGAAGCTGCAGGAAACCCAGAGCTATCAGAATGACGTCTGGGGCGTTAACCTGACGGAACGCTGGTATTCGGGCGGTGTGTTCGCCGGTGGCCGCAACACCATCGTCTGCGCGCCCGGCACCTGCCCGGCCTCGACGGTGCAGAGCCCGACCATCAACTTCGACAAGGTCGATTCGATCCTGTACTTCGATGTCGGCGTGAATTGGAACGCCAGCGACAAGACGCAGATCTATGCCAACGTCGTCAATGCCGCCAACACCAGGCCGCCGGATACGGGTGGCCAGAATGCCAACAACACGCTGTATGACGTGATTGGCCGCATGTACCGCATCGGCGTGCGCTTCAGCAATTAAGCCAGCGCGTTGTCCAAGAAATGAGGGCTCCCGGAAACGGGAGCCCTTTTTCTTTGTTTTCCCCGGTTTCAGGGGCCTAGATGAACAGGAGATAAATAAGGGTCTCAGACCTGGTTCATGGACAAGCCATCATGATCCAACCCAATGACGCACGGTTCCGCGTCCTGGAGAAGAGGAGCAATGTCATGAACCGCAAGATTTCAGCCAAGCTGATTGCCAGCACCCTGGCCCTGTCGCTGTTGGGAGCCACCGCCGCTTCCGCCCAGCCTTATCGTCACGGCGGGTTCGGGTATGGCGGGGGCTGGCATGATCGCGGCTGGCATGGCCGCGGCGACAATACCGGCGCCCTGGTCGGACTTGGCATCGGCTTGTTCGCCCTGGGTGCCATCGCGGCGTCGTCGCACCATGACCGCTATTACGACCGATATGAGTACGGTCCGCCTCCTCCGCCTCCTCCTCCGCCGCCGGCCTATGGCTATTACGGGTATGATTACTGACGACAGTGAGAGCCCCGGTGCATCCGGGGCTCTTTTTTAATTGGGCGGTCGCCCATACGCGTTCTTCGCTGTCGCTCAGAACCCATGGGCCCCGCCGAACGCGCTTTTTTAATGGGGCGATCCGGCTTTCGCCTAACGCGCTTTTTTAATGGGGCGATCCGGCTTTCGCCTAACGCCCTGTATGCTTTTCAATTGCAACTAGTAGGGCCTGTAACTCTTTTCCTCGATCAGCTCGGACCCCAGTGCCAGGCTGATTTCCCGCTTCAGCCGTCCGCGCTCGTCATTGTGGCGGTAAACCGATCGCGCCAGCACGATGAAAGCGAAATCAAAGTTGCCGGCCCGTTCGTGATCACGAATCTCGTCCTCGATTTTCCATAAGGCCTGGTTGAGCGCCTTGAGCTTTGCCGCCATGGCGGAGATTTCCTCGCGGGCCAATACGGGACTGGCAATGTCGCGCAATAGACCCAACTCCGTGGCGACATTGGCGCGCGCCCGTTCGTCGGCAATGCGCTCCACCTTGATTTCCAGAATGGTGATCTTGTCGATCAGCTCACCCCAGGAAACCGGAATTTTGGGCGTGAAACCAGTCATGCGCGAATCTGCGCCTCCATCTCCGCAAAGACGCAGGACCAGTCGCCTTCCGTCCTTTGCCGGAACAATCGCATGCTGGGATACCAGGGGCTGTCGCTCCGTTCCAAAAACCAACGCCAGTCCGGCACCCGCTTGAGAGCTACCCAGATTGGCCGCCCCAAGGCGCCGGCCAGATGCGCCAGGGCCGAATCCAGGGTGATGACCAGATCCAGGCTTTCCATTACGGCCGCACTGTCCAGGAAGGCGTCCGGGCCGCTATCAAATTCTTCATCCAATCTCTCCACCCGGGGCAGGGCGTCAAGCTGTTCGGCGCCAAAGCCCTTTTGCAAGCTGATCAGCCGCACGTCTTTGAGATGCGAAAGACCAGCGAAGCAAGTTAAAGGTATGGCACGGCTGGTGACGCCAGCGCGCCCGCCCTGCCAGGAAATTCCGATTTTAAAGCCATTCTCGCCGATCCGGCCTTTCCACTGTGCCACACGTGCCGGCTCGGCATGCAGATAGGGAACCGTGGCGGGAATCGAATCCGAGTTCAGGCCCAGCGCCAAAGGCAGACTCATCAGGGGGATATGATAGTCGAATGCGGCCGGCACAGTCTTGCTGTCCATCAGTGCCACCCTTGGAATGGCGCTCTCCAGCAGATGCAGCAAGCCATCCTGCACCGACAGAATGACCTGGGCGCCGCGTTCCAGGAGCGGCCTGACAAAACGATAGAATTGGATGGTGTCGCCCAGCCCCTGCTCGATATACACAAACACGATCTTGCCTCGAATGTCCTCGCGGCCCGTCCATAGCGGCCGCACGTAATTGCGTGATTCGATGGGCGGGTTCAGCCGCTTGCGCCACTCGTACAAGGCGAAGCCTTCGGCAAAATCGCGTTGGAGCAGGGCGCAGAAGCCTTTGTTGCTATAGGCACGGGCAAAAGCGGGATCGATGGCGATGGCGCGGTCATAGCTTTGCGTCGCCTCATCCAGCCTGAGCATGTCTCGCAAGGCATTGCCGCGATTGTAATGGGCCTCGACATAGTCGGGCTTGAGCGCCAGCGCCGCGTCAAAATCCATGAGAGCTTCCTCGAAGCGGCCCATGCTCCAGAGCGCCACGCCGCGATTGTTCAAGGCATCCAGATAGTGGGGTGCGTCGTTAAGCGCGCGCTGGTAACAGGCAAGTGCCTCGCCAAACAGCCCCGCATCGCGCAAGCGATTGCCCCTCATATTCAGCGCTTCGGCGCGCGCGGCCAAAGCCGCGCCATAGTCCGGCTTGCGTTCCAGTGCCCGGTCATAGGCGGCTAGGGCCTCCTCGGTCCGCCCCGCCTTTTTCAGGACATTGCCGTAATTGAACTGGGCGTCATGGGCATCCGGCTTCTGCGCCACTGCGGCCGCCAACAAGTCCAGCGCCTCGGGAATGGCGCCCTGCTGGGCGCACAGCACGCCCAGCATGTGGCGGGCGGCAAAACTGGCCGGCGCCGCCGCCAGGACCTGGCGGTAGAGGCTTTCGGCGGCGGCCAGGTCGCCCCGTTTGTGGCTGCCAAGGGCTTCTTCGTACAAGGCCTGCAAGCTCATGCCTGTCTTTATAGCGGCGGGCCAAAACGGGCGAAATGGCCGCAGACTTCAGGGCAAATCCCGCACTTGCACCCGCCCGGCACCGGGCCTAAACGGGACATGTCATGCCTCCGTCCGGCGCTCCCAGGCCCCACTTCCGCACCATTGCCTTGATCGTCGGCGCCGCCATGTTCATGGAGCAGCTGGACGGCACGGTGTTGGCCACGGCCTTGCCCAGCATGGCCCGCGATTTGGGTGTCTCTGCCCCCAGCCTGTCCATCGCCCTGACCTCCTACCTGATCAGCCTGGCGGTTTTCATTCCGGTTTCGGGCCGCATTGCCGACCGCTTCGGCGCACGCACCGTATTCCGCAGCGCCATTGTGATTTTCCTCCTGGGGGCCATCTCCTGCGCCAACGCACCCAATGTCGCTTTCCTGGTGATTGCGCGCTTCTTCGAAGGCATCGGTGGCGCGCTGATGATGCCGGTAGGCCGCTTGGTGTTGATGCGCAATGTGGAAAAGCGGGACCTGATCCAAGCCACCAGCTGGGTGCTGATCCCTGCCGTGGTGGGACCGATCATGGGCCCGCCGGTGGGCGGCTTCATCGTCACCTACCTGCATTCCTGGCGATGGATCTTCTATCTCAATGTGCCCACCGGCCTGATCGGCATCGTCCTGGTCAGCCTTTTCATCTCCAACAGCCGCGGCGAAGTGCCGGACAAGACCGACTTCAAGGGTATCTTCTATTCCAGCCTGTCTTTGGGCCTTTTCCTGTTCGGCTTTGAATTGATCAGCCATGAGGGCCAAGCGCGTCTGGCCTTGTCGTTCCTCACAATAGGGGCGCTGTTGGGCGCACTTTATATCTACCATGCCCGAACAGCGCGCGATCCCATCCTTGACCTGTCCCTGATGAGGATTCCCACCTTTGGCACTTCGGTGATTGCCGGTGCCATCACCCGGCTTACCCAGGGCGCACATCCCTATCTTTTGCCGTTGATGATGCAGCTGGGGTTCGGCCTTTCCGCCGCCCAGTCCGGGCTGATGACCCTGGCCACGGCGCTGGGTTCCATTATCGCCAAGCCCGTGGCACCCAAACTGCTGCGCCGCTTTGGCTTCCGCGATACCCTGGTCATCAACGGCTTGTTCGCTAGCGCAGGCTATGCGGTATGCGGTCTGTTCCGCCCCGGCTGGCCGCTGCCTCTCATGTTCCTGGCGATGATGACCAGCGGCTTCTTCATGTCCATCCAGTTCACCGGCTTCAACACCATTGCCTATGACGAGATCGGGCAGGATCGCATGGGCTCGGCCACCAGTTTCTACACCACCTTTCAACAGCTCATGTTGTCCATGGGCATCTGTGCCGGCGCCGCGGCGCTGCAGGGTGCGATGGAATTGCGCGGGCACAGTGCGCCGCAATTTGCCGATTTCACCGCCGCATTCTGGACGGTGGCGCTGATATCGCTCACCGCCACGATCTGGAACGCGCGCTTCAGCCATGAGGCCGGCACCGAGATCAGCGGTCATACGCCGCGCACCTGGTCCACGCGCCAGGTGATCAAGGAGCCGCGCGGCCTCAATTCGTGAAAGGAGCCGGCATGCCGACATTCCAAATCGGGGGCGAGATCACGGTCAAT
>DATHLY010000371.1:0-7261 GCA_035487655.1 Rhizomicrobium sp.
TTGTAGATGTCGGCGTCGGGGCCCGAGCTCAGGCCGCGCGAGAAGACGGTGCCTCTGGGCGCGAGCTTCGGCCACCAGATATCCTGATCCAGGCTTTCCTCGGTGGTGAAGGCCCAGTCACGGGCAAAGGCCTCCATCACCACACAGGCGGCCGGCCCTTCGAGCTTGAAGTGCACGTCCTTGACCCCGCGTTTGCCCGAGAGTCGGGCGCAATTCTCCACGCCGATATTGATGCCGCCCAGGAAGGCAAGCTTGCCGTCCGTCACCAGCAGCTTTCGGTGGTTGCGCATATTCAGGAAAGGCATGCGCCAGGGCAGCCAAGTGTGCAGGAAGCGCGCCGCCATCACGCCGTCCTGCCTCATGCGATAGTAGATGCGGGGGTAGAGATAACCTGTGCCCAAGCCATCCAGCAGCACCCGGACTGCGACGCCGCGGCGGGCAGCCGCGCTCAGGGCTTGCGCGAATTCCGCTCCCGCGGCGTCGTTGCGGAAGATGTAGGAACTCATGGCAACCGAACGTTCGGCGCTTCGGATTGCCGCCAACATTTCGGGATAGGCTTGGTCGCCGCCTTCCAGGATGGTCAGCTTGTTGCCGGCAGTCAGCGGGCTCTGGCTGATCTGTTGGCTGACGGCCGACAGCAATGCGACGTGGGGCGCGGCTTCAAGTGTCGCCTCGCCGGAGATGCGCTCCAGGGCGTCATGCACGCGTCCCAGCTTCAGGGCACGCCGTGTGACGCGGTTGATGCCGAACAGGAAGTACAGCAGCGAACCGAAAATCGGGGCCAGCCATACCGTACCGATCCAGCCCAACGCGGCGCGCACGTCGCTTTTCTTAAGCAGGATATCGACGGTGACGACCGCCGCCAGAAGGACGTAGAGGGTTGCCGCCAGGGTCGCGAGGACGGGAGACGGCCATGCCACATGGAGGGGAAACATTGGACGCGGGCCGTTTTTTTCCTATTCTGTCAGAACTATAGGCGATTTGACGGGAACCCGGTTCCCCATTTAGCGGTTTCAATGGAATATCTTGTACAACAGACAATCATGACCAGCGGATTTCCGGCCCATTCCAGTGACCAGCGTTTTCGAGTGGTGAGCTGGAATTTGCTGCGCCGCGTGGGCGCCGGCGTCGAGGACGTCGCCAAACTGGTGAAAAGCCAGCATCCTGATTTGCTCCTGCTCCAGGAATGCACCGAAGACATCGTTTCGCTGCCGTCGCTGGTGGGCGGACATTTCTTCCGTCATCCCATGCAGTCACGCATCTATGGCCTTGCGGCTTGGAGTCTCCATCCCTTTCCCCAGTCCACGGCAATCCGCCTCCCATATTCCATCCTGCCGGGACGCGTGCCGCCGCGGCTGGCGCAGGTCGTCTCCTTTCATGGCGTCACCATCGCCAATGTGCATCTGAGCCATGGCCAGTTCCTCAACCGCTTTCAACTGCGCCATATCATGGAGCAGATGGAAGGGCCCGCCGCCATCATCGGCGACTTCAATGCCGTGGGGCCGGTAGGCTTCCAGGGTTTCATGGATATCGGCCCGCGCAGGCACACGCACCGCGCCGGCAATATCATCGCGCTTCGGCTGGACCGCTGCATCGCGCGCGGTCTGGTCTGCGCGGCTTCCGAAGTGCTGGACAGGGGTCCATCCGACCACCATCCCATGGTGCTGGACATGAAGGTGGATGCGGCCTTCCATGCGGCCACGATGGAAGACAGCAACCTGCTGGCGCTTTAAATTGAGAGTTTCGCTGCCGTGCGTTCCAAATTGGCGGCCGTATGGGCCAGCATTTCGGCCAGTGGACGTTCTTCGCTGTTGATGCAATAGGCCGCCTTCAGGCCGATCGTCTTGATCTGTTCCGGAGTCGCGGAAAGCTTGCCGCACAAGGCGATTACGGGCGTTGCGTCGCTGCGTCCGCAGAGTCCCTGGATCAGCTTTCCTTGCGCGCTCTGGCCGTCAAGATGGCCTTCGCCGGTGATGATCAGGTCCGCCTGGCGGGCAGCGGCATCAAAGCCCGTCAGGTCCAGCACGATCTCGATACCGCGACGGAGCCGGGCGCCCAGGAACGCCACGGCGCCATAGCCCAGCCCGCCTGCCGCGCCCGCGCCGGGTTGGTCGGCCACATCGCGGCCGAGCTGCGCTCTCACCAGCGAGGCCAGATGCTTCAGGCCATCGTCCAGTTCGGCCAATACCGCGTCGCTGCCACCCTTCTGGCGGCCATAGATCCATGCGGCGCCGCTTTTTCCGAACAGCGGATTGGTGACGTCGCATAAGACCTCCATGCTTTCGAACGGGGCGGGAGCGGGCACCAGGTCCGTAATCCATTTGAGATGGCCGCCATCCGCGTCGATGTCTTTTCCGTCGCCATCCAAGAAGCGCCAGCCCAGCGCCGTGGCCGCGCCGATGCCCGCGTCATTGGTGGCACTGCCGCCGATCGCGAGGATCGCGCGTCGCGCACCCCTGGTCTTGGCATCGGCCAGCAACTGCCCGGTGCCGAAGGTCGAGGCCTTGCGGGGATCGCGTTCGGCCAATGTCAGGCGCTGCAGACCGCTGGCTTCGGCCATCTCCACCACACAGGTCTGGCGGTCGGCGGAGAGGCCATAACGGGCCTTGATGATGCGGCCCAGCGGATCGGCGGCCTCGATCTCGACCCAATCCAGATGCAGCGGCGCACGCAGCACATCCAATAGGCCTTCGCCGCCATCCGACAGCGGCATTTCCGCGACAACGGCTTGGGGATGGCTTTTCTTCAATCCGGCCGCGATGGCGCGGCATACCGCGTCGGCGGGCAGGGCGTCTTTGAAAGAGTCGCAGGCGACCAGGATGTTCATGCCGCCCTGATATGATAAAGGGGCGTGCCCGGCTAGTGCCGTTTAAAGTATTGCACCTCTCGCTCGTGTTTTTGCGCTGCGGCGCGGCTATTGAACGTGCCCAGATTGCGGCGCTTGCCCGTTTTGGGGTCTTTCTTGCTCGAATAGAGCCGGTATTTGCCCGAAGCCAGTTTTCGGATCATGAACCTGTCCCTTTCGTAAAGCCGAAACGGGTTGCGCGCTCCTCCGTTCCTGCTTTGATGGGGATATGACATTGCGTATCCCCGCGATTCTGATGACCCTTCTGGCGGCCACGCTGTTTTTGGGCGCGCAGTCGGCGCCAAACAGCAATTCAGACCGTCAATTCCAGGAATGTCCCGAATGCCCAGAGATGGTGGGGATTCCGGCCGGCAAATTCCTGATGGGCAGCCCCGCGCACGAGTCGGGACGTTTCGACTCGGAAGGTCCTCAGCATGTGGTGACGGTGAGGGCCTTTGCCTTGAGCAAATATCCCGTCACCAGCGCACAGTTTCTCGCCTTCCTCAATGCCACGGGCTTTCAGCCCCAGCCCTGCAATCCCCTTTTGGGGCTGGGCTGGCGGCAACTCCATCGCGGCTTGGCCGCCACGCCGACCGATGTCGAGCCGCCCCGTTGGCCCGCCGTCTGCCTGGATTGGAAGGATGCGGAAGCCTTCATTGCTTGGATCAATGGACGCGCCCGCTTAGGCCATCCGGATATCGGCGCCCGCAGTCCCTATCGCTTGCCCAGCGAGGCGGAATGGGAATATGCCGCCCGCGCCGGAACCCACACGGCGCGCTGGTGGGGCGAGGAGGTTGGCGGCGGGCATGCCAATTGCAATGGCTGCGGCAGCGAGTGGGACAACCAGCTGCTCGCGCCCGTGGATGCCTTTGCGCCCAATCCGTTCGGCTTGGTGGGCATGCTGGGCAATGCCTGGGAATGGACGGCGGATTGCTGGCATCCCAGCTATGTCGGCGCGCCCGTCGACGGCCGCGCCTGGACCGACAATTTTTGCACCAAGCATGCCATTCGCGGCGGTGCCTGGAACAACGTGCCGATTTTTGTGCGCAGTGGCGCGCGCGTGGGTGCTTCCCAGAACGGAGCCGACCAGGATTATGACTATTCCACCTTGACCGGATTTCGAGTCGCGCGTGACCTGCCCTAGCCCACGCAACTAACGAAGCACCGCTTTCGGATCCAAATCGATGGTCAGGGTCTGCGTCCTTTCATAGCGCACGCCCGGAATCTGGATGGGCGAGGCAAGCAGGGCGGCATCGCGCGCCGACAGCGCCATGTTGTGGAACGCCTTGTCGGCATAAAAGCGCTGCTGGTCCACGATGGCGACGTCGTCGATCACGCCGCTCTTGAGGAGACGGATACGCAGCGCCACCGGCATGTTGCGGGCGCCCGGAATCGTCAGGTCGGGCAGCCAGCGCCTGAGAATCTGGGCGCGGATGAAATCTTTGAGAGCATAATTGCCTTCGCCGGTGCCATCGCCGCCACCCCCGGGCATGGCGGTGTTGTCGGCATTGGGCAGGGCCGCATCCGCGGTTTTCAACTGCGCCAGGGCCCGCAAGCGCGTGGCGAGTTCGTCTTGTGGTTCTTTTGTCCCGTGCGGATTGGTGCCTTCGGGTACCGGCGCGCTTTCGGGATGCCGACGGGCCAGTTGGAGCCGGGTGGCCGGCGCAGCTGGGGATGCTTGGCCGGCGCCGCCGCCGATCACCAAGTCAACCGGCAAGGCGCGCAATTGCGTTTGCGTCAGCACCGGCCGGTGGCCCAAGTACCAAAACGCCAGCAGCACAATCAGTCCATGCAAAAGCAACGAGAGAAGGACGGCCGGTCCGGTCTCCTTTCTGAGCCGCGAATGGTCCCATATGTGATCGGACATCTGATCCGGTACCTGATCCTTGGGCAGGCTGCCGGGCCACTCTATTAATTAACCGCCTCCTGCGCTATTGGAGCCCCATGAAGATCAAGCTGTACCAGGGCGACCTGCCCGATGGGCTGATGCTCGGTCCGCTGGTGGCCATCGACACCGAGACTTTGGGTCTCAATCCCCAGCGCGACCGCTTGTGCCTGGCGCAATTGTCGTCCGGCGACGGGGTTTGCCACGCGGTCCAATTCGCGGCCGGCCGGTATGATGCCCCCAATCTCAAGGCGCTGCTCGCGGACCCCCAAGTGACCAAGCTGTTTCACTTCGCCCGCTTCGACATCGCCATGTTCCGGCAATATCTGGGCGTGGATTGCAAGCCGGTCTATTGCACCAAGATCGCCTCCAAGCTCGTGCGCACCTATACCGACAAGCACGGCCTTAAGGACCTGGTGCGCGAGCTTCTGAATGTCGATCTGTCCAAGGAGCAGCAATCCTCGGATTGGGGCGCCAAGGAATTGAGCGAGCGACAGCTCGCCTATGCCGCCAACGACGTCGCCTATCTGCACCAGCTCAAGACCACGCTGGATACCATGCTGGCGCGCGAAGGCCGCACCGGGCTGGCCCAGGCCTGTTTCGATTTCTTACCCACCCGCGCGGCGCTGGATCTGGGCGGCTGGGAAGAAATGGACATATTCGCGCATTGATTTGAGCCATGCTTTGATGGCTTGCGCACATTTGGGAGACGGCATGGCGTTTCGCTATGGCTTGTTTCTTCTGGGGGCGATGGCGCTGCCTGCAACGGCGCAGAATGTGCCGCCTCTCACCGGCAAGCCGTGTCTGCAAACCGGCAACATCTCCTTCTATCGTCCGCTTCCGGGAAACCGCGCGCTGGTGGTGACGGACCGGTCGCACCGGCAGTACCGCTTGAACTTCTCCGCCGCCTGCGACGCCATGCAGGTCCATCCCGACTTGGGATTTGAGACCTTCAATCCGAGCCAATATGCTTGCCTCTCGCCAGGCGACAGCGTCTATTCCTCCCGGGATGTGGGGGCCAACCGCCTGTGCCGCATTCAGGCCATCGATTATTACAATGACGAGCCGCCGCCTCCGCCGCCGCCGCCGCCAGAAGTCCCGGGGCGCCGCGTGCGAGGCTGAGGCGCCCCGCCTTGCGGTTGTCCCTATTTCGCGCGAAACTTGGCACGAATTTCGCTTAACTGAGCCGTAATCTGGCTCCGCTAAGCTTGTTGCAATAAAAACGTATAATTATCAAAGGTTTAGATGGCTCCCGTCAAAGCATCCCTCCACAGCCTGTCCGGCGCGGTGGCCCGAGCAGATCTCAATGTGGCCCGCCGGGTCCTGTCCACGGCCAGTGAGGCGCTGAAGACGCTGGCCGAGACGCTGAATGGGGACTTCAGCCTGGCAGTGGGCCTGATGCTGGCGGCGAAAGGGCGGGTCATCGTCAGCGGCATGGGCAAATCCGGCCATGTGGCGCGCAAGATCGCCGCCACCCTGTCCTCCACCGGAACGCCCGCTTATTTCGTCCATCCTGCGGAAGCCTCCCATGGCGACATGGGGGCCATTACGCGCCATGACGTGCTTCTGTTGCTGTCCAAGGGCGGAGAGACTGCGGAGCTATCCGATCTGGTCACCTACGCCTCGCGTTTTCGCATTCCGCTGATCGCGGTTGCCAACAATTCCGACTCCACCCTGGCCAAGGCCGCCGACGTCACTTTGCTTCTGCCCGAAGTGCCGGAATCCTGCGCCATCGGCATGGCGCCCACCACCTCCACCACCATGATGATGAGCTTGGGCGATGCGTTGGCCGTGGCGCTGATGGAGCGCAAGGGTTTTTCCGCCGACCAATATCGCGATCTCCATCCCGGCGGCAGCTTGGGCCGCGCCCTGATCCGGGTCTGCGATCTGATGCATGTGGGCGAGGAAATCCCACTCGCCAACCAGGACGCGTCCATGCGCGAGGTGCTGCTCGTGATGGCGGAACGCCGCTTCGGCTGTGTCGGCCTGGTCGATGGGAACGGCGCTCTGACCGGCATCATCACCGATGGCGACTTGTCCCGGCATATCGACGGCGACGGTTTCCTCTCCCGCAAGGTCTCAGACATCATGACCCGAGGTCCCAAGATCACCGCGCCGGGCGAACTGGCGGCGGAAGCTCTGGCCTTTATGAACGAGAACAAGATCACCCGCCTGTTCGTGCTGGAAGCCGATGATGCGTCACGAAAACCGGTCGGCATCCTGCATATCCACGACTGCCTGCGCGCGGGAATAGCATGAGCATGGCGGTGGATCCTCCCACACCCCGCTACGACTGGTCGGCGCGGGTGCGCACCACGACGGTGGAGGCGGTGCGCTATTCCCGCTATGTCGCGCTGATGAAACGGCTGTTGTCGCTGGGTGCTTTCCTCATCATCGCCGCGGTCCTGGCCTTCTTCTTCGTGCAACGCATGCCGCGGCAGCTGCAGGTGTCCTATGAGCGGATGGGCCGGATTGAAAACGATCTCACCATGGTCAAGCCGCGGCTTGCCGGCGCCGACGCCAAGGGCAAT
>DATHLY010000372.1:0-3027 GCA_035487655.1 Rhizomicrobium sp.
TTGCCGACCTTGGCGTCGCCGAAATCGGTGTAATGCTCGAAGCGCCCGGCTATGTCGACCTGCAGGTCCTGAATAGGCGAAACCGCCAAATCCAGGTAAGCCGCATAATTCTTACGGCTGTGCGCGCCGGCATCGCTGGGCTGGAATCCGGGATAGGACTGACCGCCTTCCTTGTAGATGGAGGCGGGGTCTCCCTGGGCGATGCCGAAGGTGTTTTCCCGGCCTTCCCAGCCAACTGCCACGGTCAGGGGTGAAGCCAGACCGACATTGATGTCCTTGGTGATGTCCAGGTTGAAGGTGGCTTCGCTGGCGGTGAAAGTGCCGTCGAAAATGCTCGTCGGCGTGGTGTGGGTGTCGAGGAAGAGTGAGGCGTTGGCGGTATTGTAGGTATAGATCGCGTCGCGGTCCTTGCCGTAGGTGCCCGAAATGTCCCAGTGGAAGCCGGATATCTCGCCCTTGAGCCCCACGGTGTACCCGTAATCGTCTTCTTTCAAGCCTTCCTGCGGATTGAAACCCTTGGAATTGAAGATCAACTCGCCCGGCGTGGTGAAGGTGCCGGCCGAGCCCGACGATATGATGATGCCGGCTGCGTTGATGCCCGGCGTTCCCACGCCCGATCCCGTCAGCAGGGCGACGCCGCCGCCAATACCGATGGCACAGGCCGGAGCGCCGGCCGCGGTCTGCGCGGTCTTGTAACCATTCGCATTGGCGGCGCTGCAAGGCTGGCTCGAACCAGGCGTGGCGATCACCCGATTGGGCACGCGGTAGTTTTCATAAGCCTTGGCCTGGCGTTCGCCATAGGTGGCGTTGGCATAGAGGGTCAGGCCGGGTTGGAGATCATATTCGAAATTCACCGCCACCGTGGTCAGCATGGATTGCGGATCGCCGACAATGTGATTGACGCGGGGATAATCCGGATCGGTGGTGGGATCATAGGCCAGCACGCGTGGGACGCCGAAGGCATCGATTTCGCGAATATCCTGGCCGCCGCGCTGGCTGAAGCCGCGATAGCGCTTTTCGCCCGTGATGCTGATAAATCCCTTGCCGTTCAGGTCGACCCCAAAATTGCCGCTGAAGTCATAGGTGTCGCCGCCCTGATCGAAGTATTGGCCGCCCATGGCGCTGGCAACGCCGCCGCTGCTGTTATGCTTGAGGATGATATTGACCACGCCGGCGATGGCGTCGGTGCCGTATTGGGCGGCGGCGCCTTCCTGCAGCACTTCGACATGATCGATCGCGGAGACGGGGATCAGATCCAGATCAGCGGTCGCGGCGCCCTGATATTGGCCGCCAAGCACATGCAAGTTGCCGGTGGAATGGCGCCGCTTGCCGTTGACCAGCACCAGCGTGTCGTTGGGGCTGATCCCGCGCAACCGCGCGGACAGCGTCAGGGCGGCGGTGTCGCCGCCCAGGGACTCCGCCGAGAAGGAGGGGGTGATTTGAGCCAGCGCCTGGATCAGGTTGGGCTGGCCGACCCTCGAAAGCGCGTCGGAACCTATGACGGTGATGGGAGCGGCGCTGTCGGCCGCGGTCATGCCGGTGACGCGCGTGCCGGTGACGATCACGGCTTCGGTATTGGCTTGCGCCACCTCTTGCGCCAGTGCGGGAACGGCCAAGACCACAAGAGCGGCCATGGAAGTCCCCAGCAAGAGGGAGGTTTTGGAATTGGAACGATAGATCATTAAGGAACCCCTGGATGTTTCGCGCCTTGGCGCGATGTTGGTGTGGTTCCTTCCCGCTCACTTCCCCCTGCGTTCTCGTTTTTGTGCGGTGCGAGATATCGACGATGACCCTAGGGGCATCCTCGCGAGCGCGTAAACCGGATTTTCCGGGAGCGTTTGTGACAAAAAGACGAAGTGGCATTAATGCATCGAAATTGCCCATAATTGATACTTTTGCCCGATATTCCGGACATCAGCGCAATTAATAAACATTATGGAGAAGATTGGTGAAATTATCTTGTTAAGATGTTATCGGAGGTCGAAAGCTGCATCGACCTTGGGCACCAATGCAAATTTTGAGCAGGCAATGTGCTCTATTTTGCTCATATTGCACCGCACCATAACTTTTTTGTCTCCGAACTGCTCTCCCTTTGGGCGGATTGCACCACGCAAAAAGGCAAAATTCCGCACTTAATTCGTATACGGATTACCTCCTTTCCAAGCCGCCCGCGGTCGCAGAGAGACGTTTCAAACATTTTGAGACACGGGCGGCGATTCCCGGCGGCGGCCATACAGCATGGTGATGTTGATGCGCCGGTTCTCATAGCCTTCCGCGAAGGAGATGCGGTCGGTCTTGTGGAACAGATTGGAATCGAAAATCACCGCCCGGTTGGCGCGGTAGGGAATTCGGATCGAACCGGCCCCGCTTTTGGCCAGAAAATCGTAGGCCGCGCTTTCATCGGCATTGAACTTAGCGAAGTCCCATTCCAGCGGAGCCTCCTTGTCCCAGATCACCAGCCCGCCGCCATCGGGATCGAGATTGGCCTCATCCGGCGTGATCCAGAAATTCACGTTGACCGACGCCTCGTCGGCATGAATGCCGATGCCCTCCAGCTTGCTGTCATATTTGAAGGCCCAGTGATAACGCAGCGGATGGTTCGCGAAGATTTCGGGAAAGGTCGCGCGGAGTTCTTCCGCCACTTGCGCCAGAAGCGGCGCGGCAAAGCCGGATTCCGGAAAAGCACCGAGATAGCCTTGGGAATAGGCGGTACGCCAGACGTCCGACCCTCGGCAATAGCGCCGAAGCGCCTCCAGCGCCTCAGCCGTCAGAAGATCATCGATCACCACGATCCTGGGATGGCTGGCATGCCAGGTCCGGGTCACGGCGGGTTCATTGTGGGCATTCACGGCGCGGGTTTGAAGCCTCTCCCCGCCCAGATAGCGCATTGTGTCCGACATCCCCTGGGCCGCCAGCCAATCCTGGCGTTCCTTGTCATGTGCAATCTGGTGGGCCGGCTTGGCGCGCTCGGATTTGCCGACCAACTCCGCCGCTCGCCGGAAGCCCCCGAAGCTTTCCTCCAGCCGG
>DATHLY010000373.1:0-2626 GCA_035487655.1 Rhizomicrobium sp.
TCGCAAGCAGCAGCAGGGCCAGCAGCATGGCCTCCTGCCAGACGACGCGCAGCACCTGGGCGAAGCTGGCGGGATCGGCGCATTTGGGCGTGCGCAGGAACGGCTTGTTGGAGGTGAGCATCCCGGACCATACCGCCTTGCCCACGGTATGCGTTAGCGAGAGACCCGCGACCGATGCCGCGAATGCGCCTTTGAAGCCTGAACCCACCTTGGGCGGATAAAGCAGCAAGGTCTTGATCAGCTTGGTGGCGAACAAGGCCATCGCCGCCGCCGACAGAGCCGGCATGGGAACGTCGATATAGCTGGGCAGGACCCACATCAGCACCGTCCAGACGATCGCCATCATGGTGACCAGCATGCCCAGCCCATCGGAAATCCAGGGCAGCCAGCCGGACAGGAACTGGTAGCGTTGCGGCCAGGAGAGCGCCGAGTCCCCGACGAAGATGGCCCGCGCATGGCGCTTGAGCATTTGCATGGCGCCATAGACCCAACGGTAGCGCTGGGTCATGAAGGCTTCCAGCGTGTCCGGCATCAAGCCGGAACCCATGCTTTGCGGCACATAGGCCGCTTCATAGCCCGCCTCGAACAGTTTGAGGCCCAGTTCGGTATCCTCGGTGATGCACCATTCGCTCCAGCCATCCACCTCTTCCAGGGCGTCCTTGCGCACAATGGTCATGGTGCCGTGCTGGATGATCGCATTGTGCTCATTGCGCTCCACCATGCCGATATGAAAGAAGCCGCGATATTCCTCATAGGCCATGGCCTTGAAACGGCTCTGACCGGCATCGCGGTAATCCTGCGGCCCCTGCACCAGGGCGACACCGGGTGACGCGAAATACGGGATGACGCGCCTCAGCCAGAAAGGCTGGACCTGATAGTCGCTGTCGATCACCGCGATATAGCGGGCATGCCTGTCGGTCAGCGCCAAGGCACAGTTCAACGCCCCGCCCTTGAAGCCCCTGACTCCATCGAAATGGAAAAAGCGGAACTTGAATCCCAATTTGCGGCAATGGGATTCCACGGGCCGCCAGGTTTCCGGATTGGGCGTGTTGTTGTCCAGCACGATGACTTCGTAATTGTCGTAATCCAGCCGCGCCAGCGCATTCAGCGTCTCGATCACCATCTGCGGCGGTTCGTTGTAGGTCGGCACATGAATAGAGACACGCGGCGCGATTTCCGGAATGCTCACCTTGACCACCCGTCTCTCCACCCGCCACAGGCTGGCCGCCATCTCGATCCCTTCCGTCAGGATCACCGCGCAGGCCAGCAGCACCAGGGGTGACATGGCGATCAGGGCGACAATGTCGGTGGGATCGACATATTCCAGAGCCGTCGCGTCGATCAGCGCCAAGAGGCCGGTGGACACCAGCACGATCATGCCGCCCATCACCAAATAGCCGGTCTGGCGCACGCGCGGCATGCGCCCCAGCACCAGGAGGCCCAGAAGCAGGCTCAAAATCGCAGCCATCAGGGCATAGCCGCGCCATTCGGGGAAGGCGCGGATCAGGCCCGTAAAGGAGAATTTGGGATTGCCGCTGGCGTCGAACAGGCCCCAATAGCGTCCGGCCACGCCTTCATTGGCGTCCTTCCAGGGCTGGTCGAAGGCCTCGAAGAGATAATAGTCCCAGCCTTTCTCCATGGCGAACTGCACAAAGGCCCGCAGGAAATAGCCTTCATTGGCCTGCGAGGCTTCGGCGCGGCCGCGGGTGCGTCCCTCCGACGGCCAACCCGCCTCGCCCACGACGATCTGCTTGTCGGGAAATTCGGCCTGGACGTGGTTGTAAAAGCGTTCGCTGGATTTCAGACTGCCGCGGATGTCCACATTCTCCCAATAGGGCAGAAGATGGACGAAGATCACGTCGACATTCTGGCCGATTTCCGGGGTCAGCATCCAGGTTGACCAGGGCTCAGCGGTGGTGACCTTGATGCGCGCCGGCAGCGCGGCTCGTACCTGGCGGATATAGGCGTTGAGCTGGTCCGGCGAGACATAACCGAAGGTCTGGGTCTCATTGCCCACGATCACCCGGTCGATGGTGCGGCGATTGGCCAGTGCGGTGCGGATGCCCAGCGCGATCTGCTCTTCATTCTTGTCCAGGTCGGCACTGATCCAGATGCCCATGGAGACGGTCATGCCGTGATGGCGGGCAATCCCCGGCACCTTGTCCATGCCGCCATCCACCGTATAGGTGCGGATATGGCTGGTGAGCTTGGAGAGCTGCGCCAGGTCGCGGGTGATCCGCTCCGGCGTGACACTCATATTCTGCCGCTGGGAGAAGACATGGCTGGGATTGTAGGCGATGCCGCGTACCTGCCCGTCCCATTCCGGCGCCGAAACGGTGTAGTCGCGGCTGACCCAGAAAAAGACGCTGGCGCTGACCACCATTACCAGCGCCACGGTGATGCGCAGCTTGCCGCCGCCCAGGTGCCGCGCCGTCCACAGATTGCCCAAAAGACGCGTCAGGACATCGCGCACGTTACTGCTGTTCGTCCTTGTCGCCGGGATCGGGGACATAGCCCCTTTCGCCTTTCTTGGGCGCCGGCGTGGTAGCGATCAGCCTGAGGTCGAACACCAGGACCTGGTTGGGCGGGATAAGGCCCTCACCCCGGCCTTGACTGCCATAAGCCA
>DATHLY010000374.1:0-5013 GCA_035487655.1 Rhizomicrobium sp.
GGCTTTATCGAAGGAGACAAAGCGGGATAAGGGCCGCCACACCCACCTTATCGATGGAAGCGGGACGGATGCGCTATTTCCTGAATGTCAGAACGATGGACACACTGCTTGTCGATGAGGAAGGAGACGAATTTCCGGATCTCGGCGAAGCTTGCAATCATGCCATCCAGGTCGCATCGGAATTGGCCCGCGAATATCCGCGCCGGCCGGCACATCCCTTGACGATCGTGCCGGTTGCGCTGGAAATGCTGGATCCATCCGGTGCACTGGTCTTTTCTACGCCCATTCGATAGCGCCGTTGGCGTCGAGGCGGTGCGCCAGTACCCACCCCCACTCTTCCTCTTGCGGCAATTTTGGTAACGTCGCGGTCCTTGTCCGCGAGGGAGCCAAAAGCCATGCGCGCCATTCATCTCACCGCCATTCTCGGCCTCGTCCTGGGGCCCGGCGCCCAGGCCGCGGAGCTCCAGGTTCTTACGCCGCCCGTGGTCTACAATGCGGGCCTAAAAGAATTGGCGGAAGACTTCACCCGGCAGACCGGCACGCCGGTGAAGATCACGGTCGGCGAAATGCTGAAGATTCCCGACCAAGTGCATGCCCAGCCCACGGACGTTTTCTTTCTGGAGCCCGACTTGATGGCGTCCCTTTCGCCGGGCGACACAGTCAAGGCCCTGCCCCCAGCCCTGATGGGGCGCGTGCATATCGGCCTGGCCGTGAAAGCCGGGGCCCCACATCCCGATATCTCGACCACGCCCAAGCTCGTCGCCGCACTCAAAAGCGCCAAGGTCGGCGTCGCTTACTCCAACCCGGATCCCGCACGAGGCAGCATGGTCGCCAAAATGGTCGACGCCCTGCTCAAGCGGCCGGAATTCTCCGGCGTTCACGGCGTGATCAGCAGCAAGGGCAACGGTGTTTCCGGGCTGATGAACGGAGAGGGCGACATGGCGCTGCAGCTCGAAAGCGAGATCTTGCCCCATAATGAAGTTGAGCTGGTCGGTTCGTTGCCAGACGAACTCAAGGCCTATATCGACATCTCCGTCGCGGCTTCATCCAAAGCCGCGGATCCCGCAAGTGCAAAAGCCTTCATAGATTTTGTGACGCGGCCCCAAGCCTATGGGGTCTGGAAGGCGAAAGGGCTGGATCACTAACCGCCGAGGAGCGTGCCGCTGGATTGGGACGTGGTGGTGTCTCCGTGATACCTGCAATTGACGGATCAATCAAAATCGAGAAACTGAAAGACCAAATGACCGGAGGCCCCATGAAATGCCCAAATTGCAATACCGACTTGGTCCAAAAAAAGCGCGATGGGATTGAGATGGAAGTCTGCCCGACCTGTGGGGGAATGTGGCTGACTTGCCAGGAACTGACTCAGCTTGAGGACGAAGTCTTCGATTTCGGCGATGATGAAAAAGGCAGCTTGATGCTTGGTTCCGCGCCCACGGCCCGCAAATGTCCCCAGTGCGGCAAGCTCATGAAAAGTTTTCAATACCGGCTGTATGACCTGGAGATGGATTTTTGCGAGGACCAACATGGCTATTGGCTGGAGGCGGACGAGGACAAGCGGGTTCTCGAGCTCATGCGAGTGGAGGAAAAGAATCTAGGCAGGAAGGTTCTCGCTGAAGATAGATTCGCCGCCCATCTTCGATATCTACGTTCGGGGTCCTTCCTAGATAAAATGCGGGATTGGGCTACCGTGGCGATGGATCCAAAGCCGAAGCCCAGATTTTAGAAGAATTCCGCGGCACGATACTGGGCGAAAACGCAGGCGGTGTGATATACGCGCTGACGGCTGCGGGTGTAGTTCAATGGGTTCGGAGCGGTTCGGCGACAGCCGAACGAAATGGTCCGGTGGACCATTTCGAGCGACAAACGCCCCGAGCACGAGCGAGGCGCTGGGCGAAAACTCCGGCGGTATGGTACAAGCGCCGAAGCGCGGGTGTAGTTCAATGGGTTCGGAGCGGCCCGCAAAGCGGGCGAGCAGGTCCAGTGGACCTGCGAGAGCGACGAACGCGCCGAGCACGAGCGAGGCGCTGGGCGAAAACTCCGGCGGTATGGTACAAGCGCCGAAGCGCGGGTGTAGTTCAATGGTAGAACGGCAGCTTCCCAAGCTGCATACGTGGGTTCGATTCCCATCACCCGCTCCAATTTCTCCGGCGACACCGACCATCACGGAGTTCTCTCAATGATTCTTGCTCTTGACAGGGTGGTGAAGCGGTTCGGCGTGTTCGCGGCCGTGGACGATCTTAGTTTCGCCGTCCCGGAAGGCTGCATATTCGGCTTCCTGGGCGGCAACGGCGCCGGCAAGACCACATCGGTGCGCATGATGCTGGACATCATCCGCCCGACGTCCGGGCGCATCGAAATCCTGGGCCGAGCGCCGTCCCGCCAGAATGCGCCGGCTATCGGCTTCCTGCCGGAGGAACGCGGCCTCTACCGACTGATGACGGTTGAAGACACCATCGTCTATTTTGGCTGTCTCAAGGGGTTATCCGTGACCGCTGCCACCTGCTCGGCACTGGCTCTGATCGAACGGCTGGGCCTGGGCGGCTGGGCGCGCGCCACCATGGACAAGCTCTCCAAGGGCTTGTCGCAAAAAGTGCAGCTTGCCACGGCCTTGGTCAATAATCCGCGCCTCTTGATCCTGGACGAACCCTTTTCCGGCCTCGATCCCGTCAATCAGGGTGTGCTGGAGGAGATCATGCTGGAGAGAGCACGCGACGGGACCACCGTGATCTTTTCCACTCATGTGATGCAGCATGCGGAACGCTTAAGTGATCGGTTGCTCCTGCTGTCGCAGGGCCGAAAGATATTCGAGGGAACCCAGGCTGAGGCGCGCGCGCAATTGGCGGCACGGCTGATGCTGATCAGCCAGACCGATCCGTCCGGCCTGCCGGGCGTTGCCCACGCGGTCGCGTTGCAGGAGGAAAATGGCTGGCGGCAATGGGAAGTGACCTTGGCCACCGGGCGGGCGCCGGGCGATCTCCTCGAGCATTGCACCTCCAACAACTTTGCCTTGCGCAGCTTCGAAAGCGTTATGCCCAGCCTGCACGACGTCTTCATTCATCTGGTCGAGACCGCAAACCCATGAACCGCATCCTGCTGGTGGCGCGGCGCGACTATCGTCAAGTGGTTTCCACACGGGCCTTCAAGGTCACGCTGCTGGTCGTGCCGCTGATGCTGATAGTTTCGGTATTGGCGGGTTCGCACTTGCGCGCGCCATCCGGCGCCGCCTATGTGATGGCCGATGCGGGCGGCCGCATCGGGCCGGCGATCGCACTTCGCCTGGAACTGGAACGCCAGCGTCATGTGGTCCGCGTGCCCGTGCCGGCCGGCGTGCCTCAGGACCGGGGCGAAGCCGCCTTCGGCCGCGCCATAGCGCCTCATCTCGCCGGTGATGTCAAGACACCAGAGGGCCCTCGCGCGCTGGCGATCGCCCTCTACATCCCGCCGGGCGGCGCGGCACGGATTTGGACGAACGGACGCGCCAATGGCGATCTGATCGACGCAGTCCGGGACGTGCTCGATCATGCAAACCGTATGTCGGCAATGCAGGCAGCCGGTGTCGAACCGCGAGCCGCCGCACGCATTGAGGCACTGCAGGCGCCCTTGGTGGTCACGCAGGCGCCACGGGCGGACAATGCTGCGCAGGCGATGGTGCGCTCCGCCTTGCCGTTGGCGCTGGTCTATCTGTTGCTGATCTCGTCGCTGATCACCGGCGGCATGATGCTGCAAGGCGTCATCGAGGAGCGTTCCAACCGGCTGCTGGAAGCGGTGCTGGCTTGCGTCGAACCCAAAGAGTTCATGATCGGCAAGCTTGTGGGCCTTGGCGCGGTGGGCCTCACCATTCTGGCGGTATGGGTAGGATGCGCCGTGATCGCGGCCTTTTCGTTTCAGGGCGCGGCGGCCAGTATCCTGCGGCCTTCCTTGGCCGCGCTGGACCAGCCTTGGATGATCCTGGGGATGCTGTTCTATTTCTTTGCCGGCTATTTGATGGTCGCGATGATCTATCTCTCGATCGGTTCGCTCTCCAATTCGATGCAGGATGCCCAAGCCTATCTGGTGCCGGTGATGATGGTCCTTGTCCTGCCGGTGGTCTTCCTGATGACTGCCATGGTCCAGCATGCCGATGGTCCCTATCCTCACATCCTGTCCTGGATCCCGCCCTACACGCCCTTCGCCATGCTGGCGCGATTGGGATTTGGCGTCTCCACAGTCGAGTTGCTGGGCACCGGCGCGCTGCTGGCAGGATTCCTTGTGCTGGAGTTCGTGCTTTTGGGGCGCTTGTTCCAGGCCAGCTTGCTCAGTACGGGTCAGCCGCCCCGGCTTGGCGACTTTCTGAAATTGATGCTTCGGCCTGACCAAGGCGGCGCGCCAAGACAATAAGATCGCGGCCGCTCGCCTTGTTGATCTCTCAAGAGGATGTGCACCGCATCATTTGTTGTGCGGCCACTTGGCCCTGGTTGGCGGGACTTTTTTCCATTAAAACCCCCCATCCGGCCGTCAGGGGAAGGCCGAACAGGAAGGAAAATCATCAATGAAGGCTAAGTTTACTCTCGCCGCCGCCGCCGCGGTGGCGCTTTTGGCGCCGTATGCCGCATCCGCGCAGGACAGGGCCAATGTCTGCCAATCCTGCGGCAAGGAAGAGATGGCGGTTTCGGCAAACAAGATGACCGGGCAGTTCTGGGCCCCCAAGCCCACCACGATGACGCCCTACACGGCGCCCAACAAGCCGCACTGGAAATTGTCGGAGATCCTGGCCGCTCATAAGGGCCAGTCCGACTGGGTGCAGCCCATCGTGCGCAACAAGGATCAGGTCGCCGATTATATTGCGATGGCTCCCGGCAAGAAGACCAAGATGCAGATGTGGCCCGATGACCGGCTGGTCTTCATCGTGTGGGATGGTTCGATCAAGGTTTCGATCGACGGCTATCAGCCGTTCACGGCGACCAAGGGCTTCATGGTGAACGTGCCCTTCCGCCACATGTATACGCTGGAGAATGTGGGATCCACGCCGGC
>DATHLY010000375.1:0-4319 GCA_035487655.1 Rhizomicrobium sp.
CAGGCCAATTTCCGTCTGATCCGCCAGCACACGGTAACCCCGCTGGCGGTGGGCGAAGTCTTCAATGCGATCTGGGACTGCAAGCAACTGATCGAGGAACAGCTGATCGACTATATCCGCGCCACCGTCACCCATGCCGGCGGTATTAGCCATTTGCGCCGCATCGCCGCATTGGCCGATCTCTACAATGTGCGCACCGGCTGCCACGGCCCCACCGACCTGTCACCGGTCTGCATGGGCGCGGCGTTGCATTTCGACGTGTCGATCCCCAATTTCGGCATCCAGGAATGGATGCATCACGCCCCGGAAACCGACGAAGTCTTTCCGCACAGCTATCACTATCGCGACGGCGCGCTGCATCCCGGCGAAGCACCCGGCCTGGGCGTGGAGATCGATGAAAAGCTGGCCGCCAAATATCCCTACAAGCGGGCTTACCTGCCGGTGAACCGGCTGGAAGACGGCAGCATGACCAACTGGTGAAATGGGTTCAGCCCCAGCCGGCGTCGATCCAATATTCGCGGCCGGTGCACATCCGGCCATCGTCGGAGGCCAGGAACAACACCAAGGATGCGACATGCTGAGGCATGATGCGCGCCTTCAGGCATTGCTGGGCCAATATCCCTGCCTCGCCTTCCGCAGTGTACCATTTGGACTGGCGGGGCGTCTTGACATTGCCGGGCACCACTGCGGTGACGCGGATATTGTCGCCGCCCAGTTCACGCGCCAGCGCGCGGGTCATGCCTTCGATGCCGGCTTTTGCGATTTCGTAAAGCAGAAGGCCTTGAAGCCCCAGGTGCCAGGAAATCGAGCCGAAATTGATGATGGCGCCGCCGCCGCGGGCTTTCATCCCAGGTGCTACGGCCTTGGCGGCGAACAACATATGCCGCAGGTTGACCGCCATCCGTTCGTCCCAATAGGCCGGCGTGATGTCATCCAGCGTATGGCGGTCGTCATTGCCGGCATTGTTGACCAGGATATCGATGCCCCCCACCGACTGGAAAAAGGCTTCCATGGCGGCGAGATCGGTCAAGTCCAGGCGATGAAAGACGGTCTTGATCGGGGTGCCGGCCAGACGCGCCAACAACTCCTGGCTCTCCCTCTCCAATATGTCCACGAAGATGGTTTCAGCCCCTTGTCGCGCGAAGGCTTCGACCAGGCCCGCGCCGATTCCGGACCCGCCACCCGTGATGACCACCCGCTTGCCCGCAAGGCTGGGATAGATGGCGGACTGAACCGCGCTCGAGGGCATATCTTTCATGGGAAGACTAAGGTCCCAGCATTTGGTTGCGCTACCAATAGCAGCAAACCAGTCCTGTCAAGGCTTGCGGCGCACGCCGCGGCCGGCGGGCGGCGCCATGCCCGGGGAAGCCGAGGAGTCCCGCTTAACCAGGGTGAATTTGAGCATCTTGTGCGCCACCTGCGGTACCGTCCCGGAGCGCCGGCCGCGAATCTGCTCGACCAGAAGCCGGACGGCCTCCCGTGCCATTTCCGCGATGGGCTGGCGAATGGTGGTCAGTTCCGGCCATACCGTGGTGGCCAGGGGGGTATCGTCAAAGCCCGTCACCGACAGGTCGCCCGGCACCTCCAGCCCCCGGCGGTGCGCCGCCGCCATGGTGGCGGCCGCCATATCGTCATTGGATGCGAAAATGGCGGTCGGCTTTCGCCCGTCCAGCAGCTTTTCCGCCGCTTCCAGCCCGGAGCGATAGGTGAAATAGCCCTGTGCCACCTGATCGGCATCGACCGACAGCCCTGCCTCGGTCATGGCTTCGACATAGCCGTGGAAGCGCTGGCCGGTCGCCGTCTGATTGGGGTGGCCATTGATGAAGGCGATGCGCTTATGGCCCAGATCCAGGAGGTGGCGTGTCATGGCGCGGGAGGCCTCGAAATTGTTGATGCTGACGGCGCACATGTCCGGCGCCGGTTTTCCCGACGCCACCAGCACGACCGCGACGCCGGCTTCCTGCACCGCCTTCAGCGATTCTTTGGAATCGCAGAGTGGAGGCGGCAGGATCACCCCGTCAATGCCGCCCTTGACCAGCCGCCGCACCGCTTCGGCTTCGCTTTCGGCGCCCTCGCATTTCTCGATCACAAGCTGGCAGCCGCTGAGGCTGGACTGTTCCAAACTTCCGAGCAGGAATTCGCTGAGATAGTTGGCGCTGGGATTGGCATAAAGAATGCCGATATGAACCGCGTCGGCGCTGGCCAGGCTGCGCGCCGCCTGGTTGGGCGTATAGCGCAAGGCCGCAACCGAAGCCGCCACCCGTACCCTGGTCTCCTCGCGCACATTGTTTTCGCCGTTGATCACCCGAGACACCGTCATGGGTGACACTCCGGCATGGCGCGCCACATCATGGATGGTGATGACCTTGCCGCTTCTGCGGGCATTCTTCTTAGGCATGGCGCGCCACGTCATGAATGGTGACAAGACTGCCGCTGCGGCGGGTGCTTATTCTTATCAATTGCCTCTCCCCCAGGCGCCTGTCCTAGCAAAAGCCGGACGAAATGGACATGTGCTCTTTTTCGGCGCGCCATTGAGGCCTGTTGACGGGTCCCTTCATGGCAGAATATCGCTTTTTTCGAGGATTTCGGGAATTTCGGAATGGCAGGGCAGCCCTATGGCGCCAAGACTGACGGCACACCGGTCCATGCCTTTACGCTTCAAAGCGGAGGTCTGAGCGCTACTGTTTTGGATATGGGCGGTACCATCACCGCCATTCGTGTGCCGGACCGCCAAGGCGGGCTCCGCAACGTGGTACTGGGACTCAATAACCTGGCCGCCTATGAGGCCAGCGGCTGGTGGAACTGCCTGATTGGCCGCTATGCCAACCGCCTGAAGAATGGCGTCACACTGGAGGGACGGCATTACCCGCTGGCGCAGGACGCAAACGGGGTGACCTTGCATGGCGGGCGCGGCCAGTCCTGGGGCGCGCGGTCCTGGCAGGTCGTGGCGGCTAGCGATGCGATGCTCGCCCTGCGCCTGGTCAGTCCGGACGGCGACCAGGGATTTCCCGGCGCCATGACGGCAGACGTGACCTATCGCGTGACGCAAGACGCCTTGCGCCTGGATTACGCTGCCATCACCGACGCCACCTCGGTGGTCAATCTCACAAACCACATCTATTTCAATCTGGCGGGCTCAGGATCGGTGCTGCCGCAGCGGCTGCAACTGAATGCTGACGCCATAACGCCGACGGATGCGTACCAGATACCCATCGGAGCGATCGCTTCGGTGGCTGGTACGACATTTGATTTTCGCGCTGCCGCCGCCGTGGGCGAGAGGGTGGACAGCAGCGAACCACAGATGGCGCTTGCACGTGGGCTTGACCATAACTTTGTATTGAACAAGTCATCGCCGGGCGCGCTGGAATGGGCGGCCCGGCTGAGCGACCCCGAAAGCGGCATCGAGCTCGAGCTCCTCACCACCGAGCCGGGTATGCAAGTCTATTCCACCAACAATGTGAGACCCGGCCAATTCAATGCGCAAGGAATGGAAATCCAAAAGCGAGATGGATTGGCGCTGGAGACCCAACATTTTCCGAACAGTCCCAACCAGCCCGCCTTTTCGTCGACCCTGCTAAAACCAGGCGAGACCTTTCGGTCCACAACCATCTTCCGCTTTCCGGCACGTTGATCGCTCTGCGCTACGCTGGATCAATGCTGCGCCGCACCAGACCACCGGTTGTCAAAGATTAAGGATACCTGCGGGAATGCGTCGCCACCTGCGACAGAATGCGCTACCAGATGCGTCATTTTTAAGCCTTGGGATATCACAGGAACTTTCCTTGGCACGCGATGTAGCGCTTTGCCTCTTTAGCGCATTGATTCCTCTGGACGGCTTTGCCAATAGAGAAACCGTCGTCTTCTAACGTCATCCTTTGCGGAACTTTTCGGCGCACTGGCCACAGGAGCATTTTATGACTGACACCGCTTTTGGTCTGGACCGGCACGGGTTTCGCAATCTGAAGGCCGTGAACTGGAATCTGAGCGTGCCAGCGCTTTATGAAGAATCGATCCGGCGCGGCGAAGGCCGGCTTGCTGCCGATGGCCCGCTGGTGGTGCGCACGGGCGTGCATACGGGACGCTCGGCCTCCGACAAGTTCGTGGTGCGGGACGCGCACACCGAGAGCCAGGTTTGGTGGGACAACAACAAGCCTATGAGCGAAGCGCATTTCGATGCGCTGCATACAGACATGCTGGCCCATGCCCAGGGCCGCGAGCTGTTCGCCAAGGACCTGTTCGGCGGCGCCGACTTGACACACCGCATCAGCGTGCGGGTGGTGACGGAATATGCCTGGCATTCGCTGTTCGTGCACCAGCTC
>DATHLY010000376.1:0-4993 GCA_035487655.1 Rhizomicrobium sp.
CCTGCGCGGTTCGCCGCAAGGCGGGGCAGCCGCCATTTGGGGCCTGAACCAGGGCGCCTACTTGCATAAGGCCGATACCTGGCCGCTCAACCCCCAAGGCGAACTGATTTTCGGCATCAAGATCGAGGACGTGCATGCCGACGCCAATGTCGAGGCGACCATGGCGGTACCCGGCATCACCATGGCGGAATGGGGCCCGGGCGATCACGCCTATTCGCTCTATGGCCTGGAAGCCTTCCCGGAAGACGGCCATTCCATGGGCGAATTGGCGGCGCGGCCGGAGATGAAGCGGGCACGCCAGAAGGTGGTGGACCTGTGCAAGAAGAACAACCTCAAATTCCTGAATGCGGGGCGCGCCGCCGACACCAGCGTCGACAGCGTGATCCAGCAGATCAAGGATGGCGGGATGGTGATCGAATCCGACGAGGAGGCGGCGATAAAAGGACGGGAATACACAAAACGCAAAATGCCGGTTTAGGCGCGGTTCTTTTGCGCCTTGGGTTCGTCGCGCGTGCTCACGTGCTTTTCGCACGCTCCGCGCGTTGCTACGCTGTCGCTAGCAACCCTGCCCAAGTCGCAAAATCCCTCGCGCCCAAATTTGGAGGATATTGTGGACATCAAGAAACGCGATTTCCTGCTGGCCGGCGCCAGCGTCATGGCGGCGGCGTCGGCCTCCGCGCAGGTACAAACGCGCCAACCCATGCATGTGGGCAATGATGAACCCCTGACGCGGCGCGTCCAGCCTTCGACGGTGGATCGCAACTACAAACCCCGCCGCATCAACAAGGCCATCGAATTGTGGGAAGACGGCCAGCCCATCTATTATGGTTTTTGGGGCGTGGGGCCGGGCATCGACCCCTATGCCCAGGGCCTGAAGATGGCGCGCACCTATCTGGATGCCATCAATGTCGAGATGGAGCATGGCGCGCTGGATTTCAGCGCTTTGCGCGAATTCATGCGCGGACTGGTGGACGGTGGTCCCACCCCCAGCGGCCACCGCACGCCCTCCGTCTTCGTGGAGACCTGCATCATCGGCCTGGACGAGGCTTATATGCGCGCCAACAGCTGGGTGCTGCAGCAGCTTCTGGATTGCGGCGTGCACGGCATTCACATGTGCCACGCCAGGAATACCAAGGCGATCCAGGTCGCCACACAGATGGCGATGCGCTATCCCTTCGACCGGCCGGGCATTCCCAAGCTGCCGATGCGCGGCCTGCGCGGCTCCTCCGCCGACTACGCGGCCCAGGTCTGGGGCGTGGACCTATTCAAGTACAATCACCTGGCCGACCTGTGGCCGCTGAATCCCAGGGGCGAGCTGATTTTCGGCGTCAAGATCGAGGACACCATCGCCGATGAGGAGGCCGCCGGAACCATCGCACTGCCTGGTATCGCCATGGCCGAATGGGGGCCGGGTGATCACTCCTACTGGATCGACGGGTTGGACATCATGGGTGAGGAAGCCCCGACCGACATCACCAGCCTGGCCAGCCGGCCAGAGATGGTGAAAGTGGGCGAGAATGTTCGCCAGTTGTGTAAGAAGAACAATGTGCGCTTTTTGCACATCAGCCCCAGCAACGATCCGTCCAATCCATTCTTCGTCAACAAGCAGATCGACGAAGGCGTGATGGTGTTTGAATCCAATGATGAGCCGTCTGCCATTACGGGCAGGGAACACAGCAAACGCAGGATGCCGGTCTAGGCGCGGCTATTTTGCCCTCCGAGTGCGTCGCGTTCATACGCTGTCGCTATGAACTCGCTCATGCACGTTTTAGTGCACATCGCTCGGCGCTCCTGCTCACGCCACAAAATCCCTCGCGCCTAGCGCAGTGCGAGTAGCGGCTTTGAGCCGTCGCTTCTTTTGCTTTAGTCTGCCGGCATGGATGAGTTCGGGATTATCGCCAAATATTTTGCGCCTCTTGCAGGAGATGGCGCCTTTGGCCTGAAAGACGATGCCGCGCTGCTGCCCTTGCGTCGAGGCCATGAATTGGTGGTCACTACCGACACCATCAGCGAAGGCACGGACTTTTTCGCGCTCGATCCGGCCGATACGGTGGCGCAAAAGGCGCTGCGGGTAAATCTCTCCGACCTTGCCGCCAAGGGGGCGGAGCCGGCGCATTATCTCCTCAATCTGACCTTGCCGCATACGGTGACGGAAGATTGGCTGGCGGCCTTCGCCTCCGGCCTGGCGCGCGATCAGCAGAAATTCGGCATTTCACTTCTGGGCGGCGATACCGGGGCGGGCGAAGGGCCGTTGTCCATCACCGTGACGGCGTTCGGCTTCGTGCCCGGAGGTAAAATGATCAAGCGCAGCGGCGCGCGCGTTGGCGATGCCATTTACGTGACCGGCACCATCGGAGATTCAGGTGGCGGCCTTGCGATATTCAGAGGCGAGGCGCATGCGCTGTCGGATACGGATCGCGATTATCTTACCGTGCGCTATCGCCTGCCGCAGCCGCCGGTTGCTTTGGCGTCGGCTCTGCGCGCCATCGCCCATGCGAGCGTGGATGTTTCGGACGGGCTGCTGGCCGATCTCGGCCACATCGCACGGTCTTCCGGCGTCCGCCTTGTCGTGGAAAGCGAGCGCGTGCCGCTGTCGTCGCCCTTGCGCGCGCTGTGGGGCGAGGGGGCCTTGTTGCGTGCCGTGACCGCGGGCGATGACTATCAGATCGCCTTCACTGCACCGCCAGGTCTCCAAGGCTCCTTCACGGAAATTGGCCGTGTCGAAGCCGGAGAGAATGTCAGCCTGTCGCTCGGCGGCAGAGAAACGAGCATTGCGATAGCGGGTTACAAACACTTTTGATCGGGAGACTACAATCAAGATCTATCTCGCAGGCCCGCTGGGATTTTCCGAAGCCGGTCGCATGTTCCATACGGAATGCGTCATTCCAGCCTTGAAAAGTTTGGGTCATACGATTCTGGATCCTTGGGCCGATCAAGACGGCGCACACGCGATATCGGCGCGGCCCGTCGGCGAGGAGCGACGTCAGGCCTGGCGTGTTTTCAATTCAGAGACCGGCCGCAGAAACCAACAGGCCATTGACGCGTGCGACGCGATGTTTGCCGTGCTCGATGGAACCGATGTGGATAGCGGGACGGCGGCCGAAATCGGCTATGCCTTTGCCAAGGGCAAGCCCATTCTCGGCTATCGCGGCGACTTCCGGTTGTCCGCGGACAATGAGGGCGGCATTGTGAATCTCCAGGTGGAATTCTTTATCCGCGCCAGTGGGGGCGACATCATCGCGGGGATGGACCAATTGCCGGATGCGATCTCAAAATTGGCCGGATAGTGCCGCAAAGGCGGCTTCAGACGGCGGATTAACGGTTTCCTAACCGCGATTTGCCAGCTTTGGCCCATGAGAAAAGCGGCAATCCTGGCATTGGCAATGGTCCCGGCTCTTCCAGCCTTTGTGGCAGTCGCTGCCGAAGAGAAGGAAGCCGCCGCTTCGGGGGGCGAATCGAAAAAGGGCCCGCCCGGCACCAATGTCGATATGCCTTATCTGATGGCGCCGATGACCAATATGGAAGGCAAGCTGTCCGGCTATGCCTATCTCTCCACCCGGCTGACCGCTTCGTCGGAAGCCAATGCGCTCGCGGTGCGCGACAAGCTGCCCTTTATTCAAGACGCCATGGTGCGCGACGTGAACAATGCCGGCATCGCAGTTTCCGATGACCAGGAAAAGGTAGACGTGATGGCCGTGGAAAAACGGCTCTTGACCGACGCGACCAGAGTGATGGGCGCGGGCAAGGTCAAGCAGATCACCATCTGTACCGTCAATATCGCCGCGCTCCATCCGGTCCAGACTGCGGCCCGGGATGTGCCGCCGGAACAGATGATCCCAGCCGGCACCACGCCCAAAAACCCCGTAAAGTCCCGCTGCGATTGAATTTTCGGTTCCTGGCCCGAACCCCTGTTTGCCCGGTTGCCTAGCAAACGGGCTTTTGGCAATCTCCGCCCGCCCTTGAAGCGGCGCGTCCGGCCTTAGAGGCTTGCGACACCGGCCATGGGGATCGGCGAGAGCCCGTCCCTGCATCCGACAGGGGCACTCCTCCCGACCCGCAAAACACCTCATGAGGGGAAAGTTATGGAATTGCCTATCGTATTGGCCTGCGGCGTGCTCGCACTGCTGTATGGCCTGTGGACCATCAAGTCGGTCCTGAGCTTGCCCGCGGGCACGGCACGGATGCAGGAAATCGCAGCCGCCATCCAGGAAGGCGCGCGTGCCTATCTCAACCGCCAATACACCACCATCGCCATGGTGGGCGTGGTGATCTTCCTGCTCGCCCTGTTCTTCCTGGGCTGGCAGGTCGGCGTGGGCTTCCTGATCGGCGCCACTCTGTCGGGCGCGGCCGGCTATGTCGGCATGTATGTCTCGGTGCGCGCCAATGTGCGCACGGCCGAGGCGTCCCGCGCCGGATTGGCCCAGGGCCTGTCGGTGGCGTTCCGCTCCGGCGCCGTCACCGGCATGCTGGTGGTGGGCCTGGGCCTGTTGGGCGTTGCTGGTTATTACGCCTTCCTCACTGGTCCCCTGGGCCTCAGCCTGGATGATCCGGCACAAAGCCGCACCATCGTCGAATCGCTGATCGGCCTGTCCTTCGGCGCCTCGCTGATCTCGATCTTCGCCCGTCTGGGCGGCGGCATCTTCACCAAGGGCGCCGATGTCGGCGGCGACATGGTGGGCAAGGTCGAGGCCGGAATTCCCGAAGACGACCCCCGCAATCCCGCCACCATCGCCGACAATGTCGGCGACAATGTCGGCGACTGCGCCGGCATGGCGGCCGATCTGTTCGAAACCTTCGCAGTCACGACCGTGGCCACCATGGTGCTGGCATCCATCTACTTCCAGGGTGAGGTTCGCAGCGCACTGATGTTGCTGCCGCTGGCCATCTCTGGGGCCTGCATCGTGACATCGATCATCGGCACGTTCTTCGTGCGGCTTGGTGCGTCCAAGAACATCATGGGTGCGCTGTACAAGGGCGTGATCGCGACCGGCGT
>DATHLY010000377.1:0-4836 GCA_035487655.1 Rhizomicrobium sp.
ATTGACCGCGATGCCGTCGATCACCGTGTTGGCCAGGCGCAACAGCGGCATGGTCGTGGCGACGATGTCATCGCCTTGCCCCCGCCATTCCGCAGCAATGGCCCACGCCAGTTTTTCGGTCGGCAACACCAGCGCATTGCCGCCTGGCGTTTTGACCGGCTTGCCATCCAGCAGCACGGCATAACCACCCTCTCGCTTCGCGACCGAGGCGTCCCTGTAGAAGCGTTTCATTTTCTTTTCTTTTTGTGCGCTATCGCTTCGCTGCTTGAGCGTTTGTGCTTCTTGGTCGGGAACGGATCGCGCTTGTCATCCGGATCAAAGCCCAGCAATTGCCAGCTCTTGACCATGTGCGGCGGCAGGGGCGCACTCACTTGCAGCCGCCCGCCATCGGGGCGGCCAATATCAATGCTGCGGGCATGCAGATGGAGCTTGTCGGCGATGTCACCGCGACCGCGGGACTCTGTGCCGCCATATTTGAAATCGCCCACAATGGGCGTGCCGAGGCTCGCCAGATGGACGCGGATCTGATGCGTGCGGCCGGTGATCGGCCTGGCCGCCACCCAGGCAAATTCAGTGCCCGCCAGACCCATCACGGCATATTCGGTGAGCGCAAATTTGGCGTCGTCTTCCTCGCTGACCGTCATGCGCTCGTCCTTGCCGCGGGTCCCTTCCTTGGCCAGCGCCGCCTTGACCACGCCATGCTTCTGCTTGGGAACCCCAGCCACCAAAGCCCAATAAACCTTGGAGGTGTCTCGCAAGGCCAGCGACTGCGCCAATCCGCTTGCCGCTTGCGCCGTGCGCGCCACCAGCAAGACACCGGACGTGTCGCGGTCCAGCCGGTGCACCAGCTTGGGCCGCGCCGGTTTTTCGAACTTCAAACTGTCCAGCATGCCATCGACATGCTTGGTGAGGCCCGAGCCGCCCTGGGTCGCCAGTCCGGCCGGCTTGTCCAGGACGATCACATGCTTATCCATGTAAAGAATACGGTCGGCCAGGGAGCCCATCGGCTTTTGCGGTTCGGTGTTCGGCTTTTGCGGCCGCTCGTCCTTGGCATGGATGACATGCGGCGGTAGTCGGATCGACTGACCCGCCACGACGCGGGTGCCCGCATCGGCGCGCTTGCCGTTCAGCCGCACTTCGCCCTTACGCAGCAGCTTTGCCAGCAGGCCATGCGTCACCGCCGGAAAGTGCCGCTTGAACCAGCGGTCCATCCGGATGCCGTCATCATCGAGATCAACCGTGCGAAGCTCAGGCATAAATCGAACGCATAATCCATAATCCGGCGTACAAGGCTAGGATAGAAAGCACCACCGAACCGACGATGTACCCCGCAGCCTGCAGATATTCGCCCCTCTGCAACAGCAGGGCGCTATCCAGCGAGAAGGTCGAAAAAGTCGTATAGCCGCCCAAAATGCCGACAGTGAGAAAGCTGCGCAGTTCCGGCGACAGGTTGAACTTCAGCGCACTTCCTTCGATGATTAGCCCCATCATGAAGCCGCCGCTGATATTGACAAAGAAAATGCCCCAATCGAAGTGATAGCCAGCCGGCTGCACCAGGCTCGCCACATAGTAGCGCAACAAGGCGCCCAGGCCGCCGCCGACCCCAACTGCGAACACCATAATCATCTACCGTTCCCCGCTCCGCTTCGCACGCAGTTTTGCCCAATAGTCGAGCCGCTTGGCAATCTCCCGTTCAAAGCCGGTTTCCTTGGGTTCATAGAAACGCTGCCGCGCCATACCATCGGGGAAATAATTCTGGCCGGAAAAACCCTCCTCGGCGTCATGGTCGTATTGGTAGCCGGCGCCATAGCCCAGCTTCTTCATCAATCTTGTCGGCGCATTCAGGATATGGGCCGGCGGCATCAGCGAGCCATGCTCCTGGGCGGCTGCCCTTGCCGCGCCGAGCGCGGCATAAACCGCATTGGATTTGGGCGCGCTGGCCAAATAGAGCACACATTGCGCCAACGCCAGCTCGCCTTCCGGACTCCCCAAGAAATCGAACACATCCTTGGCCGCCAACGCCTGATGCACCGCTTCGGGATCCGCCAGGCCGATATCCTCCACCGCCGCGCGCACCAGGCGGCGGGCGATGTAGAGCGGCTGTTCGCCGCCCGCCAGCATTCGTGCCAGCCAATAGAGCGCCGCGTCGGGATCGCTGCCGCGAATGGATTTATGCAAGGCCGAGATGATGTTGTAATGCTCTTCGCGGCTTTTGTCGTAGAGCGGCATGCGCCGCTGCACCGCGCCCACCAGGCCGGCCGGGTCCAAGGGTTTTGCCGTCTTCACGCTGGAAAGCTCTTCCACCAGATTGAGCAGATAGCGGCCGTCGCCATCGGCCATGGCGCGCAAAGAGGTGCGCGCATCCTCGGTCAAAGGCAGTTTCTGTCCATAATAGGCTTCCGCCCGCTGCAGCAGGACTTCCAAGGCCGCATCGTCCAGACGGCGCAACACCAGCACCTGGGCGCGAGACAGAAGAGCGCCGTTCAGCTCAAACGAAGGATTTTCTGTGGTCGCCCCTACCAGGATGACGGTGCCGTCTTCCACCACCGGCAGGAAACTGTCCTGCTGGCTGCGGTTGAAGCGGTGGATTTCGTCGACGAAGAGCAGCGTGCCCTGCCCCATGCTTCGCCGCGACCGCGCCGCCTCGAATGTCTTTTTCAGGTCGGCGACACCGGAAAACACTGCCGAAAGTTGCTCGAAATGTAGTTGAAAGGCGCTGGAGAGCAGCCGCGCGATGGTGGTCTTGCCAGTGCCGGGCGGTCCCCACAGGATGATGGACGTGGGGCGGCCATTCGCCACCATGCGGCCCAAGGGACCTTCTGGGGACAGCAGATGATCCTGCCCCACGACCTCGCCCAAGCTCTTGGGCCTGAGACGATCCGCCAGCGGACGCGGCGCGTCCTCGGCCAAGCCGCTGGATTCGAACAAATCGGACATGCGGCCTTATAGCAGAAAAGTCCCGCAAGAGTTCCTTGCGGGACTTTTCTCAGGCCGCGGTGGCGCCGGCTAGTCGAGATGCCATTTCACGCCGAAAGACAGGTTGTTGGACCGGTTGCCGACCTGGGTCAGGCCGCCCGCATTCACGTTGTGGGCATCCTGGTAGCGATACTCGGCGAACAGGCTCGCCTGTTCGGAAGCGCGGTATTCCACACCACCCAATAGCTGCCAACCGAGCACGGTCGAGCCGCCGTGATTGCCGAGGCCATTGTCGATATTGGTGTTGACGGCGCCCAATCCCGCGCCGCCATAAAGCTCAAAGGCGCTTTGCGTCGGCAGGTGATAGACCAGATTGGCCATGTACGAGCTGGACTGCAGCCGTGCATTGGACCTGTGGGAATAGTCGGACTGGCTGAACAATCCGTCGGCCTCGAGCGATATGTTCGGCAGATTCCAATCATTGAGATAATAGCCGTAACGCGCGCCGACATTGAAGCCGGTGTCCATCGCGTTCTTGGCGCCGTTGACATTCAAGCCCGGCGTGAACGTCGGACCGCCGAGAACAGAAATGTAAGAGTTGTCAAGGAAATCGGCCTGGGCCGCTGCGGTGCCGAGCAGAAGCGCGGCGGCGGAAGCAACAAACAAATTTTTCATGTCAGTCCCTTTGCATGTGCCCCCCATGCCTTGGGCGTAACGCAGGTAATTGTTCCGCGTCGCGTTACAAGGGTGCAAAGAGCCAGAATTGATCGCGGGCAATATGCGGTAACAAAGTTTTTTACACGCAACGTTGCATGCAAGGCGGCCGCACTTTTGCCGCGTTCTGAATGAAACTATATCAATTGTGATGATTAATCCTTGGACTGATAATATCAGCCTTGAACGGACAGCGTGAGCTTGCGTCCGCCCCGCTCGATCACCATGTCCCACTGGTTGGCGGCGTTGAGCACGCGCACCAGATCGCCTACGCGGCTGATGTTATTGCCGTTGATGTTGCGCACGATATCGCCGGGCTGGAATCCGTAATTGGCGGCAATGCCGTTGGGATTGACCGAAAGGATGGCGACACCCTTGGCCATCACGTCCATCTGCAGCTCGGTGGCGGCGGCGGGCGAGACGTTCAGCACCCGCGCGCCGGTCAGCGGATTGCGGCCGCCAATCGTGGTGATTTCGCGCGGCGGACTTTCCGGCGGCAAGGCGAGCGTCACGGTGACGTCGCGCCCCACCTTGCCGGCTTCCACATGCATCTTCACACTGTCGCCCGGCCGATGGGTGGCGGTGCGATAGTTCAGCGACTGCATATCATCCACTAAGACGCCGTCCACCGATTGCACAACCTCGCCGGATTTGATCCCCGCCCGCGACAAGGGCCCGCCAGGATAGATGTCCTTGATCAATACGCCGCCAGGACGGGCCAGGCCCAGGCTGGAGGCGATGTCGCTGGTGACGGGCTGGCCGCTGGCGCCCACCCAGGCCAACTGCACGCTGGCAGGCGTGCCGCTCTTCAGTCCGCCCTCGACGCCTTCCACCACCCGGCGGGCCAGGTTGGCGGGAATGGCGAAGCCGATGCCGATCGAGCCGCCGCTGCGCGAATAGATCGCGGTGTTGATGCCCGCCAGCTTGCCGTCGGTGGTGACAAGGGCGCCACCGGAATTGCCGGGATTGATGGCGGCATCGGTCTGGATGAAGAACTGATAGTCGCTGGCGGAAATCTGGGTGCGCGCCAGGGCCGAGACAATGCCCATGGTCACGGTCTGGCCGACATTGAAGGGATCGCCGATGGCCAGAACCAGGTCGCCCACCTGCACCGCATCAGAGTTGGCGAATGGCACCACGGGAAGATTTTCGCCATGGACGTCGATCTTGAGCACCGCCAGATCGGTGCGGGGTTCGGCCAAAAGC
>DATHLY010000378.1:0-3222 GCA_035487655.1 Rhizomicrobium sp.
GGTGAAGCCGATTTCGCCCGCGCCCCTCATGGCGGCGTTGTAGGGCGTCTCCCCCCGTTCGATGTAGCGGCTGATGTTCTCGATCATCACGATGGCATCGTCCACCACAAAGCCGGTGGAAATGGTCAGCGCCATCAAGGACAGGTTGTTGAGCGAATAGCCCAGAAGATACATGGCCGCAAAGGTGCCCACGATGGAGAGCGGCACCGACAGGCTGGGGATGAAGGTGGCCGGCAGGCTGCCCAGGAAGCAATAGATCACCGCCACCACGAGCACCACCGCCAGGATCAGTTCGAATTCCACATCGGCGACAGAAGCGCGGATGGTATCGGTCCGGTCGGTAAGCGTCTTCACATCCACCGAGCGCGGCAGCCCCGCTTGAATCTGGGGCAGCAGCTCCTTGATGGAATCCACCACCTGGATGACATTGGCGTTGGGTTGGCGCTGGACATTGATCAGCACCGCCGGGGTCTTGTTGGCCCAGCTGGATAATTTGGTGTTCTGCGCCCCCTGCACGACATTGGCGACGTCACGCAGGAACACCGGCGAACCATTTTTATAGGCCACCACGATGTTCTTATAGGACTCCGCGTCCTGCAGCTGGTCATTGGCGTTGATGGTGTAGGACTGCATCGAGCCGTCGAAGCTGCCCTTGGGCGCATTGGAATTGTTGTTGGCGATGGTGGTGCGCAAATCGTCGATGTTCAGCCCCAGAGACGCCAGCTTCTGCAGATTGGCCTGCACGCGCACCGCAGGCCGCTGGCCGCCGGCCAGGCTGACCAGGCCCACGCCCGGCAGTTGCGAGATCTTTTGAGCGATACGGGTGTCCGCCAGGTCTTCGACCGTGGTGAGGGGCAAGCTGGTCGAACTGACGGCCAGCGTGATCACCGGCGCATCCGCCGGATTGACCTTGGCGTAGATCGGTGGCGCCGGCAGCAGGTTGTTGGGCAAAAGGCTGTTGGAGGCATTGATCGCCGCCTGTACTTCCTGCTCGGCGATATCCAGCGAAAGGCTGAGGTCGAACTGCAGAGTGATGACCGAGGAGCCGGCCGAGGAGATGGACGACATCTCCTTGAGGCCGGGCATCTGGCCGAATTGCTTTTCCAGCGGCGCGGTGACCGAGGTGGTCATTACGTCAGGGCTGGCACCGGGCAGGAAGGTCTGAACCTGGATGGTGGGATAATCGACCTCCGGCAGGGCCGACAAAGGCAGGAACTTGTAGCCCGACAAGCCCACCAAGAGGATGGCGATCATCAGCAGCGAGGTGGCCACCGGGCGCTGGATGAAAGGCGCGGAAATATTGGCGCCGATGTGCGATTCAGGATGCGATCCTGGCGACACGGAAGAAGAACCTGTCACGGCCCGCCGCCGCCACCACCGCCGCCGCCGCCACCGCCACCACCGCGGCGCCCGCCGCCGCCACCACCGCGGCGCATTTGCGAGAAGGCCTTGGAGCAGTCCGCGCCAAGTTCGTCGCGGTTCTGGAACAGGCACATGCGCATTTCACGGCTGCCCGGCTGAGCCGTGGGACAGAGCTTCTTCACATCTTCGCTGCAGGCCTTGTTGAGCGCCGCCGTCGCTTGGGCGCGCTGGGCCGCGAGCTGGGCATCATTGGCGCCGCCTGACGGTGCCGTGATCTTGGCCGTCTGGTTGGGAAGTTCGACATCGGCGCCATCGCGCAGGCGGTCGGCGCCATCTACCACCACCGTGTCGCCGGCTTTGAGGCCGGACAGGATCTGGATGTTGTCGCCATCCTGAACACCGGTTTTGACATTGCGCTGGTTCACGGTCTTTTCCGGCGTCACCACGAATACGAAGCTGCCGTCGGCGCCGCGCTGGATAGCGGCGACCGGAATCACAGTCTGGTTGTGCAGCGTATCCACCAACAGCCGCACGTTGACGAATTGGGCCGGGAACAGCCTGGCATCCTTGTTGTCGAACAAGGCGCGCAATTTCACCGAACCTGTGGTGGGATCCACCACCGTGTCCACCGCCGAGAGCGTGCCGCTGGCGATCTTGGTGGTCTGGCTGCGGTCCCAGGCGTCAGCCGGCAGGGTGGCGCCCGAAGTCACCCGCGCCAAAACGGAACGCACATCGTCTTCCGGAATGGTGAACAGCACCGACATGGGGTCGAGCTGGGTTACCACCACGATTCCGGTGGACTGGCTCGCCTGCACGATATTGCCGATATCCACCAGATGAATGCCGGCGCGCCCAGGTACCGGTGAGACGATATTGGTGTAGCCCAGATTGATGCGGGCGGTTTCGACATTGGCCTGATCGGCGACCACGACACCTTCGGTGGACTGCACCAAGGCAGCCTGGGTCGCGACCTGCTGCTGGGAGATCGCATTTTGCGCAAAAAGCACCTGGTAACGCGCCAGGTCCACCTTGGCATTGGCAAGAGTAGCGGAATCCTTCGCCAACTGGCCGCGCACTTGATCCAGCGCCGCCTGATAGGGCCGCGGGTCGATCTGGGCCAAGGTGTCGCCGGCCTTGACCATCTGGCCTTCCGTGAAATTCAGCTTCACCAGCATGCCGCCAACCTGCGGACGCACAGTCGCCGTCGCCAGCGGCGTCACCGTGCCCAGCGCATTGAGCGTCACGTTGATGTCGCCATTGAGCGCCTTGGCGACACCCACCGGCTGGGCACCCTGGTTGATCAGGCCGCGGCGCCCCGTCTGCTTGGCGGGATAGATCGCCCAGATCAGCAGGGCGAGCAGCGCCAGCCCCACTGCAAACCATACCACCCGCGACAGGCGGGGATTGCGCCTGCTCCAGCCTTTGACGCCTTCCCAGACACCGCCAGCCGGGCCGGGCTCGATGGGTCCGGCACGCCGAAAATCTCCAGGAGAACGATCGATATTCATAGGTAGTCCATAATTAAAGGGCCGTGTCACAAAGGGGCCGAAAAGACCCAAGAAACTGAATATATCAAATGAGTTAGCACGACAAAGCTGAATGGGGCATGAACCTTATACCCTCATCGGGCAGCCTCAGATATAGCCGCCCGATGCGCGAGAAATATGTCCGAAATGTCCCGCCCTGGCGCGACGGTCCCAACAACGGTATGGGGGGCCGGGAACCCTTCAAAAAATGAGAGCGTCTTAGCGTGCTGGAGTTTCTTCACTGGTTTGCCAATAACGCGCGCGATTGGACCACGGCTACCGCCAAGACCCATCCCTATTGGGTCTTCCCCATCGCCTTTGCCATCGCCTTTTC
>DATHLY010000379.1:0-5880 GCA_035487655.1 Rhizomicrobium sp.
GTCACGGTATGGCGCAGGTCGTGAGCAATACGCTCGCCGACCCTCCATTGCTCGAATGTCCGGCCCGTCATCGGACCTGTTCTTTCTCGATGTAGGCCAGCACGGCGCCTTCCGTGACCGATGCCCCCAGCGCAACGTTCAGCCTCGCCACCACGCCGTCGAACGGCGCGGCAAGGGCATTCTCCATCTTCATCGCTTCCAGGACCAGAAGAATTTCACCGCGCTTGACGGCCTGGCCTTGCCGAACCGCCAGCGCCGTGACCGTTCCAGGCATCGGCGCCATGATGGCGCCATCGGCGGCGGCGGCATGGACGACGCCCTCAAAGCGCGACAGTCCAAATGGCCATGCCTGGCCTGCGCCGAACAGCACTCTGGTATGGCCGTCGCTCCAAAGCCCGGCGGGACCGGGAAGGGGAATCGCCTCGTACATCTGTCCAGCGACGGCGACGGCGATTAGCTCGCTTGGTGGGGTCCCCAGCCGGAACCCGCGCAGCGCCTCCCACGGTGTTTCGCCGGTGGCGAGCAGAGCATGGGCGGCATGGGCGATGGTGGCGGGGTCAGGAGTTTCCGATGCAATCAAGCCCGGATGGCGGGCGATGAAGCCGGTGTCAATGCGGCCGGCAACGAAATCGGGATCGGCCGCGGCTCGGGCCAGGAAAGCGGCGTTGGTCTTGACCGGCCAAACCTCTACCGCGCGGCAGGCGGCAGCGAGCCTGGCACACGCCTCGTCGCGGCTTTCGCCATGGACGATCAACTTGGCGATCATCGGATCATAGTATGGCGTCACCGCATCTCCTTCTTCCACGCCGCTGTCCAAACGAATACCGCCTGGCAGCCTGAGATGCTCGAGCGTCCCGGTCGAAGGCAGGAATCCCGCTGACGGATTTTCCGCATAGAGCCGGGCTTCCATGGCCCAGCCGCGGAGGGACAGTTGGTCCTGGACCAGCGGCAATTTTTCGCCATCCGCGACCCGCAACTGCCATTCCACCAGGTCCTGACCGGTGATGGCCTCGGTCACCGCATGTTCCACCTGCAGCCTGGTGTTCATCTCCATGAACCAGATACGATCCATGCTAAGTTGGGAGGATGCGTCGGCGATGAACTCGATGGTGCCGGCCCCCACATAATCCACCGTCTGCGCTGCTTTCACTGCCATGGCGCACAGCCGGGCGCGGGTGTTTTCGTCCATGCCTGGCGCAGGCGCTTCCTCGATCACTTTCTGATGGCGGCGCTGCAGCGAGCAATCGCGCTCAAACAGATGCACGATATTGCCGTGGCTGTCGCCGAAGATCTGCACTTCAATATGGCGCGGTCTGGCAATGTATTTTTCCAGCAGCACCCGGTCATCACCGAAAGCTGACGCAGCTTCGCGCCGACAGGACGCCAGCGCGCCCTCGAACCCCGCCGCGTCTTCGACCACCCGCATGCCCTTGCCGCCGCCGCCCGCCACCGCTTTGATCAGCACCGGATAGCCCATCGCGCGGGCTTCCTTTTTCAAACGTTCGGGCGACTGGTCCTCGCCCAGATAACCCGGCGTCACCGGCAAACCTGCCGCTTGCATCCGTTTCTTGGCCGCGTCTTTGCGGCCCATGGCGCGGATGGCAGCGGGCGGTGCGCCGACCCAGACGAGCCCCGCATCCATCACGCTTTGCGCGAAATCCGCGTTCTCGGAGAGGAAGCCATAGCCGGGATGGATGGCCTGAACGCCAGCATCCCGCGCCGACGCCAGAATTTTCGCGGCGTCCAGGTAACTTTCTCGCGCCGGCGCCGGACCGATGCGCACCGATTGGTCGGCCTCGCGCACAAAAGGCATCGCCGCATCGGCGTCGGAAAAGACCGCCACGGTGCGAATTCCCATGCGCTTGGCAGTCTTGATGATACGCCGCGCGATCTCTCCCCGGTTGGCGATCAGCAGGCTCTGCATCATCACATCCGGAACAGGCCGAAGCGGGGATGCCGCGGAATGGGCGCGTTCAGGCTTGCGGCCAACGACAGGCCCAGCACATCGCGGGTCTGGACTGGATCGATGATGCCGTCGTCCCACAACCGCGCCGTGGCGTGATAGGGATTGCCCTCGTTCTCGTATTTCTGGCGGATGGGAGCCTTGAACGCTTCCATCTGCTCCTTTGTCCAAGTGTCGGCGTCGCGGTGGACGGTGGCCAGCACCGACGCTGCCTGCTCGCCGCCCATCACACTGATCCGGCTGTTGGGCCAGGTGAAGAGAAAGCGAGGGCCGAAGGCACGTCCGCACATTCCGTAATTTCCCGCGCCGAAGCTGCCGCCAATCAGGACCGTCAATTTGGGCGCGGTGGCCGTCGCCACCGCCGTCACCAGCTTGGCACCATCTTTCGCGATGCCGCCGGCTTCATACTTCCCGCCGACCATGAAGCCTGACACATTCTGCAGGAACAGCAGCGGTGTTCGGCGCTGGCATGCCAGCTCGATGAAATGCGCGCCCTTCTGGGCGCTTTCAGAAAACAACACGCCATTGTTGGCCAGCACGGCCACCGGGATGCCCCAGATATGGGCGAAGCCACACACCAGGGTGGGGCCATAGAGCGGCTTGAATTCGTGGAATTCCGAGCCGTCCACCAGGCGGGCGATGATCTCGCGCACTTCGTAAGGCGCACGCACGTCGCGTGGGATCAGGCCATAAAGTTCTTCCGCCGCATATTTGGGTGGCCGGGGTGGGGCCAGCGCAATGTCGGGCCGGTGCGGCGGAGCCAAGGTACCAACAATCTTGCGCAGCAGGTCGATGGCATGTTCGTCATTCTCCGCTACATGATCGACCACACCGGACTTGCGGCCATGGGTGTCGGCGCCACCCAGATCCTCCGCCGTGATCACTTCCCCCGTCGCCGCCTTTACCAACGGCGGTCCGGCCAGGAAGATGGTGCCCTGGCCGCGCACGATGATGGATTCATCCGACATGGCTGGCACATAGGCGCCGCCGGCGGTGCAGCTGCCCATTACGCAGGCGATCTGGGCGATGCCATCGGCCGACATGTTGGCCTGGTTGAAGAAGATGCGCCCGAAATGATCGCGATCGGGAAACACTTCCGACTGGTGCGGCAGGTTGGCGCCTCCGGAATCCACAAGATACAGGCACGGCAGCCGGTTGGCTTGCGCGATTTCCTGCGCCCGCAAATGCTTCTTCACCGTCAGCGGAAAATAGGCGCCGCCCTTCACGGTGGCGTCATTGGCGGTGATCATCACCTCGCGCTCCCGGACCCGTCCGATGCCGGCAATGATGCCGGCAGCGGGCGCTTCACCGCCATACAGCCCGTTCGCCGCCAGCGCGCCGATTTCCAGGAAAGGCGAGCCGGGATCGAGCAGCCGCATCACCCGCTCGCGCGGCAAAAGCTTGCCCCGCGCCTTATGCTTCTGGCGCGAAGCCTCCGGCCCACCCAGCGCTGCGACAGCGATCTTCGCCCGCAATTCCTCCGCCAAAGCGCGATTGTGCGCCGCGTTGGCCTTGGAGACTTCGCTTTCCTTATCCAGCAAAGACGACAATTGTGTCATACGCCGATCAACTCCCGCCCTATCAGGAAGCGCCGGATCTCGTTGGTGCCCGCCCCAATGTCATAAAGCTTGGCGTCGCGCAGGAGACGTTCGACCGGCCATTCTTTTGTATAGCCTGCGCCGCCCAACGCCTGGATCGCCTCCAACGATGTCCGCACGGCGTTTTCCGAAGCCAGCAGGATGGCACCGGCCGCATCGAAGCGGGTTGTTTTGCCGGCATCGCAGGCTCGCGCCACCGCATAGACATAGGCGCGTGCCGAATTCAGCGCCACATACATGTCGGCGACCTTGGCTTGGATCAACTGGAAACTACCGATGGCCTGGCCAAACTGTTTGCGCTCGCGCACGTAAGGAATGACCACATCCAGGCAGGCCTGCATGATGCCCAAAGGCCCGCCCGCCAACACCGCGCGTTCGTAATCCAGTCCCGACATTAGGACGTTTATGCCCTTGCTTTCCACGCCAATCAGCTGTTCCACCGGCACTTCACAGTCCTGGAACACCAGCTCCGCAGTGTCACTGCCGCGCATGCCCATCTTGTCCAGCTTCTGAGACACCGAATAGCCTTTCATGCCGCGTTCGATCAGGAAGGCCGTGATGCCGTTTGGCCCGGCATTGATGTCGGTCTTGGCATAGACCACCAGCACATCCGCTTCGGGCGCATTCGTGATCCAGAATTTTGTGCCGTTGAGCACATAGGAATCACCGCGCTTTTCCGCCTTCAGCCGCATGGACACAACGTCCGAGCCCGATCCGGCTTCCGACATGGCAAGGGCGCCAACATGTTCACCCGAGATCAGTTTGGGGAGATAACGGCGTTTCTGTTCCTCGTTGGCCCAGCGGCGAATCTGATTGATGCAAAGATTGGAATGGGCGCCATAGGAAAGACCGATGGAGGCGCTGGCACGGCTGATCTCCTCCATCGCCACCACATGCTCAAGATAACCCAGCCCCAGGCCACCAAATTCTTCCTCCACCGTAATGCCATGCAGGCCCAGCGCACCCATTTGCGGCCAAAGCGCACGCGGAAATTTGTTGGCGGCGTCGGTCTCGGCTGCCAGCGGCGCAATATTGTCGGCGGCGAAACGTTGGGCGGTGTCGCGCAACATGTCCGCGGTCTCGCCCAGGCAAAAGTCCATCTGCACGCTCATGGCGTCCTTTCCGATGGCACCGGCCTTGGCTTGCCCAGCTCGTCGATGGCGATATAAGTAAAGCTGGCTTCCGTAACCTTGCCGGTGCGCTCGCTGTCGCGGTCGCGTTGCCAGTCTTCCGTGGCGATCTCCATGGAACTTCGGCCGGCCGACGTCACCCTGGCATAGACCGACAGCTCGTCGCCGACACGCACGGGGAGATGGAAACTCACCGCATCAATCGCCACGGTGACGGCCCGGCCGGCGCTGCGGTGCGAAGCCACATTGCTCGCCGCCAGGTCCATCATGCTCATCGGCCAGCCGCCGAAGATGTCGCCATAGAAATTGGCGTCCGCCGGCATGGCGGTGACGCGGGTCGCAGGCTGTTCGGCGGGGGGATTGGACATGTCAATCCAGGAACAGGAGGGCGGGATGCTCCAGCAACCGCTTGAGTTGATGGACGAAGCGCGCGGCATCATAGCCATCGACAATGCGGTGGTCGAATGAGGCCGAAAGGTTCATCAGCTTGCGACGGGCGATGAAGGCGCCTTCGATCACCGGGCGCTCCACCAGCTTGTTGGGGCCGATGATGGCGACTTCGGGATGGTTGATGATGGGGGTTGCCGCGATGCCGCCTAAAGGGCCCAGGCTGGTCAACGTGATGGTGGAACCGCTCAACTGGTCGCGCACCGCGCTGCCGTCGCGCGCCGCCCCAATGACGCGGCCCATTTCCCGCGCCAGGTCCCAGAGGTCGCGGCTTTCGGCATGGCGCACAACCGGCACCACCAGGCCCTGCTCCGTTTGGGTGGCAATGCCGATATGGAGAGCTGCAAAGCGTTTCAGTACCCCTCGCTCTTCGTCATAATGGGCGTTTATGTCGGGGAATTCCGGCACCAGCTTTACCAGCCCGTGCATGAAGAAGGGCAACAAGGTCAGCTTAGGCTGGTCCTGGCGGCGGCCGGCGTTCAGCTCGGCGCGCAGGCTTTCCAGTTCGGTGAGATCGAACTCCTCGACATAGGTGAAATGAGGGATCGTGCGCTTGGATTGCGCCATCCGTTCGGCAATGCGCCGGCGCATGCCGATGACGGGAATTTCCTCGACCCGGTGGCGCGGCTCGGCTTTCGCGGCCCGCGCCGCGCGATAGCGCTCCAGATCTTCGGTCAGGATGCGCCCGCCCGGCCCGGTGCCCTGCACGTCTTTCAGTTCGATGCCCCACTCCATGGCGCGG
>DATHLY010000380.1:0-4732 GCA_035487655.1 Rhizomicrobium sp.
CAGGGAGGCATTGCCGAAACGCCACAGGTCGCCGCTTCTGTCCAGCGCATAGAACACTTCGTTGTTGGCGCCCGAGGAAATGGCCGCTTTGGCGATGGCGGTGCCAACATCCTTATTGTTGGTGGCGATGACATTGCCCGAACGGTCATAGACCGCCACCACCGCGCCCTTGGGAAGGTTCGCGGCGCGCATCATGTATTCGATCCAATGCACGTCCAGCGAGATGGCGACGGTGCCGTCGAAGGTCCCGTCCGGCTTGTGCAGCGCCAGCATGCCGCCGATCACGGGCTGGCCGGTGACGCGGTTAATCAGCTCATTGGTAACCACCATGCCGTCGCTTTTCTGCGCTTCTTTGAAGACGGCATATTCCTTCACGCTCAAGCCGTGGGCGAGCGCCATGGCCGAACAGGCGACGCGGCCGTCGGCATCAATGCGCGAGAGGTTGGAGAAATAACGCACGCCGATCAGCGTGTCGGCCAACACGCCATCGCAATTGCCGTTCATGCCGCGCACTTCCGACAGACTGCCGACCGCCCGCAGCACCTGTTCGGCGGCTGACAGAAGATTCTGGTCCCCGGCGGCCACGGTGCGCGCCGATTGCAGCAGCTGGGTATGGACATTGGCGATGTCGAGCTTTGCGCGCGCCACACCCTGAAAGATCGAGACCAGCACCACCGGAAGCAGCGCAAGCGTGATGATCGCCTGCAGCTTGCGACGCAGGGTCCAGCCGGGCTCGCGCCCTCCGTTTGTCATCGTGCTATTTGGCGCGCTTTTTTCCGCCAACGATGTCGGAGCGCCCCGGGCTGAGCTGATCAAGCTGCGCCATGATCTCACGAGCGGCATCTCCCCCAGCGGGCCGCGAAACATCGTTCAGCGCATCGCCACCGTCTAGAATCTCTATCAACGTCTTGCGCGCGCGCGCAACGCGGCTTTTCACCGTGCCCACGGCGCATTTGCAAATAGCGGCTGCGTCCTCATAGGAGAAGCCACCGGCTCCCACCAAAATCAATGCTTCGCGTTGCTCGTCGGACAAATGCTTCAATGCGCGTACAGTATCGGAAAGCTCGGCGGAATGAACCTGGTCCTCGCCACCGCCTGGAATGCGTTCGGCGGCATCCTGGTCCCAAGGCGCCTGCCGCCAGGCACGCCGGCGGTCGGAGTAAAACTGGTTGCGCAGAATCGTAAATAGCCAAGCCTTGAGATTGGTGCCAGCGATGAAGCTGGAGCGGCTCTGCCAGGCCTTGACCAAGGTCTCCTGCGCCAAATCATCGGCCGCCTCCTGGTTGCCGGTCAGGGACCGGGCAAAGGCACGCAAGAACGGCACAAGGCCGAGCAATTCGGTCTTGAAGTCAGGATTTTCCGGCTTCTGGGCATGGGCAGACGGGGCGGAACTGGGCATCACGATACCTTTTTCCCCCCTTTTTCCTCCAACGCGCCCCGCTCGTCGGATTCATCGATCTGGCGCAGCAAATCCAGAAAATCATCGGGCACGGGCTCCTGCGCCACATCGTCATACATGCGGCGTAGCTCGCGGCCGATGGCCCTTTGCCGGGCCCGGATCGCCCTGGCTTTCTCGCTGGGCTTTTCCTCGTCAGACACTGTCGTATTCCATTGCTGCGTCATCATCGCCCATGCCATTTTTCGGTACGGCACTTACCCCAAAGACCGGGAATAGCGCCTGGTTTCGACCTAGCAACCCCATTTCCGTTCCCCTTCCCAAGGTTCCAAACGTCCGGATTTGGCGATGGTTCCGGAAGCTTTGGGAACTTTTTTGGCTGGCGTAAGTTCCTGGTGTGAGCTTTTCTTTTGGGCCGAAGGAGCCTTTCCATGAGCATGTCCCAAATTCTGGCGCCGCATCTCCCCTATCTGCGCCGTTACGCCCGGGCCCTGACCGGGTCCCAACCCAGCGGAGACGCCCATGTTCGCGCTGCCTTGACCGCTATTTTGGCCGGGGATCAGAGCCTGATGGAGGGGGTCCCCCCTAGGGTAGGCCTCTACCGGATCTTCCACGCCATCTGGCAGTCGGCGGCTGAGCATTATGACGAGACGGGAGGGCCGGCTTCGGGCAGGAACCCGGAAGGCCGCTTAAGGGCCTTGTCGGCCACCAAGCGGGCCGCCTTGCTGCTGACGGCGGTTGAGGCCTTCAGCCTGGAGGAAGCCGCCTTTATCGTGGACGAAAGCCCCGAGGACGTGGAACGCGCCATTCTGGAGGCCCAGAAGACCATCGACAGCCAGTTGGCCAGCAAGGTCCTGATCATCGAGGATGAACCGATCATCGCGCTGGACCTGGAAAATCTGGTCAGCGAATTGGGCCACAAGGTGGTCGCCGTGGCAGCGACCAAGGATGACGCCGTCGCCAAGGCACGTTCCGAGCGGCCCGGCCTGGTGCTGGCCGATATCAATCTGGGTGAGGGCGGAAGCGGCATCGATGCGGTCAGCGAGATCCTGTCATCCTTCGATATTCCGGTAATTTTCATCACGGCCTATCCCGAAAAGCTTTTGACCGGCGAGCGCCCGGAACCTACTTATTTGATTGCCAAGCCATTTCTGCCGGAAACCGTGCAGGCGACGGTGGGTCAAGCGCTGTTCTTTCACCCTGCCGCCAAGGAAGCCGCTTAGCTTTGGCGCGTTTTCGTATTGAGGCATTGGAGATTTGATGTAATGGCTGCCAAGAAGAAAGCCGTTTCCGGCAATATCGAAGTTCGCCTTGCGGCGCTCAGGGCCGATTTTGAGGCCCTGCAGGCGGATATGAAGGGCCTCTATGGCGATGTCAGCGAGGTGGCCTCGGAAAGGGCCGCGCTCGCCATGCGCTCCGCCGAGGAAATTGCAGACCGCGCCGTGTTGCTGGCCGAGGAAGCCGCCGCCCAGGCCAAGACCACGGCGCTGGAATACAAGCAGGAAGCCCAGGAATGGGCCGATGAGAATGCCGAAGAATTGCGCGCCCAGGTGCGGGCCAGGCCCCTCCAATCGCTTCTCATAGCAGGCGGCATAGGTGCATTTCTGGGCGCGGTTTTCCTCAGGCGTTGAAGGCTATTGGCCTGGAGGGCGTGGATTGTTTTTGCGTTGAGCCCGCCCGGCGTATAAGCAAGTTCCCATGTTCGCGCGACTGACCGCCAAGGCAATTTTTGTCGCTACCGCCATCGCGATGGCCTTTTTCGGCGTCGGCCTTTTGGGCATGGCCCTTGCGGGGGCCTTGACCGCCACTTTGGGCATGGTCGGAGGGTATGCGGTGGCGGGCGCGGTCCTGCTGGCGCCCCCGCTGTTCTGGGCACTTATCACGCGATTGTCACAGGCCGCTAAGCCGTCCCCGCCCGCCAACAATGAACTGACGCGGGTATTATTGGCTGCGGTGGCGAAGGAAACGCCCTGGGTCGCGATCATCGGTGCGGGTTTGGCGGGTGTCGCCAACATGTTTCTAAACCGCAACAAATCCAAGAAATAGCGGCCAGCTGCCGCCCACAGCCTGTGGACAAACTGGAACCCGCGTCTGACGGGGGACGTTTTTGTCCTAAGATTTGTGGAGCATTTGCCATGCTTGGTTGGGCTTTAGCCTTTTTCATTCTCGCCCTGATTACAGCGTATATGGGTTTTTTTGCGATGGCAGGATTGGCGGCGTCCATCGCCAAGCTGCTGCTTGTGGTGTTCCTGGTTCTTTTGGTCGTCAGTGCTTTTTCAACCGCCTTGAGGGGCAAACCGCCAATTTGAATAGATTTGAAGGGAGCCGCGATCCATGCGTATTCCGACCTTCATTCTTGAACATCCCTTGGAAGCCTTAATCGCCGGTCTCCTGCTGCTGGTCCTGGTGTTCGGTTCCGCCGACCGCCATGCGGCGGAGGTCGCCAAGACCATGCCGGGCTCACAACTTGCCGCAGCCGGCAGACTGTAAATTCTTTTGAGGGGCGGGAACGCTTTTCCCGCGCAGCCATTATCTGGACCGAGCGGACGTCCGATCCGGAACGCCCCCAGCCCCTTCGACAGCCCGCCTCGGGTGTCCGCTCTCTCTTAAGACCGCGCAGGTGCGCGGTTTTTTTGTGTTGTTTTATGGGTCGTTCCGGCTTTCGCCGACGCTCCCGGTTACGGCATCCTGCCGATTTGGGAACTTTTTGGCCGTCCCACTGGATAGACCATGTAACGGCTGGAGGGCGTCTGCAGCTGGGTGGGAAAGCCGGTATAGGCGAAAAGCGTCTGCACCAATTGATGCTGATCGCGGCGCAGTTCCGCCAGGTAAATCAGTGGCCGCCGCAGCAGCCGCGCATCGGCCGGCGGCGCCTGCGGATAGCGCTGCGGCTCGTTCAACTGCACGACCTTGATGTCGGGATGGTTGAAGCGAAGCCAGGCCGTGGTTTCATAGTCGGTGGTGAGAACCGCCTCCGCCAGATGGGTATTGACCAAGGCCGCGACCACTTCGCTGATCGGCGCGAATTCGCGGCCCAACAGCCGGGCCAGCGGGTCCTTCTTCAGCGGCAGAAGGGCATACTGGGCCTGCAGATAGACTGCCACGAGCATCGCCAGCGCCATGGGCACCGCCCAGGCCGACACCCTGCGCCAGATCCCAACCTGGCCAAACCCGTCCGCCGCCAGAATCGACAACGCGGGATAGAGAAAGCACGGCCAATTGCCCTGCACCCGATCGTGCAAGGAATGGGCGAAGAAATAACCAAGTCCAACCCAAACCAGCATCGCGAGCATCAGCCGGGCTTGGCCATCAAGCTTGGTGGCGCGCCACAATCCG
>DATHLY010000381.1:0-16920 GCA_035487655.1 Rhizomicrobium sp.
CCCACAGGATCGGCACCGCCCAGGACGGCGCATGGTTGAAGAAGAAAAAGAAAGCGAGGCCTGCAAGCGCCGTCGCCGCGATGGCCAGGGGTTTTCGCCCCAGCCGGTCCGACAGCCGTCCAGCCGCGATGGTGAGACCGAGGCCGAGGAGTCCGCCCGGGATCAGCACCATACTGACCTGCGCCGGAGCATAGCCATAGACCTCCTGCATATACTTCTGGGCAAGGAAAGTTGCGGGCGAAATGGCGAAACCGAAGGCCGCGGCTGCAATGATCACGATCAACACCCGCATCGGATACTGGCGCGCAATGTCTTTCAGCAGGTCCAGGATGGCGCCGGTCTTGAGTCCAGCCCCTCCCTGGCTTTGAAAACGCTTGGTCTCGGGCAGCCGCCGGCGCAGGAAGGCAACCAGGAAAATCGGCACAGAGCCGATCACGTATAAAGCGCGCCAGCCATGGGGGAGAATGTCGACGGCTCCAAACACTGCCGCCGCCAAACCCGCGCCCGTGAAATAGAAAGCGATGATGGTGGTGTTGGCCCAGCCGCGCGCTTTGGCGGTGATTTCCTCGGCTACCACCACAAACAGCAACATCTCCTCGGCATAGCCAAAGACGCGGGTCAAGAATTGTGCGGCGACAAACTCCAGATAGTGCGGGGCAAAGGCGCTCAGCAAGGTGAAGATCGCTTGGCCAAAGATGGTGAACAGCAACAGGCGTCGCCGCCCCACCAAGTCGGCGCTGGCCGCCAGCAGAAATGCAAAAATCGCGGCGGTGCGGAAATAGGCCAGGGTCGGGGCGACCTGGTTCTCGGCGATATGCAGCGATGCTTGAATTTGCGGGGTCGCCAGTCCGTAGATGTTCACGTCATAACCGGCGAACAAGGCGGCGGCGCCCACCAGCAGGAAAATGCGCTCGGTCCGGATATCGATCGGGACGGGCGGGCGGAAATATTTCAAAATGCGCGCGGGAGCGGAATCCTCGCTCATGCGATGTTCCGCAGCCGATCCAGCGCGCCTTGTAGAATGTAGGCGGCGGCCATCTTGTCGACCACCTCGCCGCGCCGGCGTCGCGAGGCGTCGGCTTCCAGCAGCGTGCGGGTGACGGCACTGGTGGAAAGCCGCTCGTCCTGCATGACCACGGGGAGAGGGGAGCGGGCGGCCCAGTTGCGGGCAAACGCCCGGGCGGACTGGGCGGACGGCCCATCGGAGCCATCCATGTTCAAGGGCAGGCCCACCACCAAGCCGCCCACGCCTTGCGCACCTATTATAATGTCGAGTTGGGCAGCATCGGCCGCGAACTTGCCCCGCTTCAGGGTCTGCATCGGGGTGGCGACGGACAATAGCGTGTCGGACAGGGCCAGTCCGATGGTTTTTTCTCCCAGGTCCAGCCCGAGAAGTCGGGCGCCAGAGGGCACAAGGGCACGCAAGTCTTCCGGCGAAACTATTCCCATCGTTCTGTCATAGTAGAGGTTCCATTGGCCCTTGCCAGTCCCGCATTGCCTCCCTAGCGTGTTGAAAAAGGGAGGCTTGGATGAAATTGCGCGCGGCGCTGGCCGTATTGTTGTTGCTTGCCGTTCCGGCTGCGGCCCGGTCGTGGAAGCCTCAAGGGGCGGTGCTCGCTCAGGACTATTCTGTCATTACAGATGCGCGGCCCAACCATGATCTGGTGGAGATTTTCTGGATGTCTTGGCCGATGACCGCCAGTGCGTCGCAGGTCATGCAGCAACTGCTTGACAGGTACATCATTCTGGGTGTGTCGCACGGCATGCTCGATCCGGGCGGCAAGATGGTTTTCAGCAGGGAGGAGAGTGCGCAGGCCACCAGCCTGGATGGCACTCAGCTCAAGCTCCTGGACGAAGCCAGCTACCCGCCTTCGGTGGCCGGCGCCGTCGTGACCCTGGGCGGTTTCATGCGCCAGAGTTTGGGCGCCATGGGCGAGGGCATGAGGTTCCTTGTCTTCGAGAGCGGCGGTGTACGAGCCTGCGAGAAGGGGCGGCTATCGGTCGCCTATGCCGGCGAAACCTATACCTACGACACGCCTATTCCTGGGTGTCCCAAGCCTTGAATATGCCCTGACAAGGGGGACATGCGGATTGCTTGCAGGCTGGCTCGGCGCTTGCTAGCAAAGGCTGGATTTCCAGCCTTGGCCCAACATGTCCGTCGATAGAAATACAGTGCGCCGTATCGCCAAACTGGCCCGCCTGGCCGTGCCGGAAAACCGGCTGGAACCCATGGCCGCCGAACTCAACGGCATCTTTCAGTGGGTCGAGATGCTGGGCGAGGTCAAGGTCGAAGGCGTGTCCGCCATGACATCGGTGGTGGCGCAGAAGTTGAAGTGGCGCAAGGACCAGGTGACGGATGGCGGCCAGGCCGATGCGCTGATGCTCAACGCGCCGGAGGGCGAGGATCACTTCTTCGTCGTGCCCAAGGTGGTGGAATGATGCCCTCCTTGTCATCAGACCTGACCGCCATGACTTTGACCGAGGCGCGCGATGCCATCCGGACCAAGAAGCTATCCTCCCGCGAACTGACGGCCGCCTTTGTGTCGGCCATCGAAAGGGCGCGGCCGCTGAACGCCTTTATCACCGAGGCGGGCGAAAAGGCGCTCGAGATGGCGCAAGCGTCCGACAAGCGTATCGCGGCCGGAACCGCCGGCGCGCTGGAAGGACTGCCGCTGGCCATCAAGGATCTGTTCTGCACCAAAGGCACCCGCACCACGGCGGCCAGCAGAATACTGGGCAATTTCGTTCCGCCCTATGAATCCACCGTGACGCAGAACCTCTGGAATGCGGGCGCGGTGATGCTGGGCAAGACCAACCTGGACGAATTCGCCATGGGTTCGTCGAACGAGACTTCCGCTTTCGGCCCGGTGTTCAATCCCTGGCGGGCCAACAACAGCAATGCCAATCTGGTGCCGGGCGGTTCATCGGGCGGTTCGTCCGCGGCGGTCGCTGCCGATCTGTGCCTTGCCGCCACCGGCACCGATACCGGTGGTTCAATCCGCCAGCCCGCTGCGGTGACCGGCCGGGTAGGGATGAAGCCGACTTACGGCCGCTGCTCGCGGTTCGGAATTGTGGCTTTTGCATCCTCGCTGGACCAGGCCGGCCCGATGACCAAGACCGTCAGGGACGCCGCCATCATGCTTCAGACCATGGCCAGCGTGGATCCCAAGGATTCCACCAGTGTCGATATGCCGGTGCCTGATTACGAGAAGCTGCTGGAAGGCGGGATCAAGGGGCTGAGAGTGGGCATCCCCAAGGAATACCGCATCGACGGCGCCCCGGCCGAGATCGACGCATTATGGTCCAAGGGTGCGGACTGGCTGAGGGCGCAGGGCGCCGAGATCGTGGACGTGTCGCTGCCCCACACCAAATATGCCTTGCCCACTTATTATATTGTGGCGCCCGCCGAGGCCTCCTCCAATCTTGCCCGCTATGACGGGGTCAAGTATGGCTACCGCGCCAAGGGCGCCCGCGATATCACCGACCTGTATGAAAAAAGCCGGGGCGAGGGCTTCGGCGCCGAAGTACAGCGCCGCATCCTGATCGGGACCTATGTATTGTCGGCGGGCTATTACGACGCCTATTACTCCCGCGCCCAGAAGCTGCGCACCCTGATCAAGCGCGACTTCGAACAGGCCTTCGAGAAATGCGACGTGCTCTTGACCCCCACCACCCCGGGGCCGGCTTTCGGCGTCGGCGCCAAGACAGCCGATCCGGTCGAAATGTATCTGCAAGACGTCTTCACCGTGACGGTGAACCTGGCGGGGCTGCCGGGCATCTCAGTGCCCGCCGGCCTGACCGATAGCGGGTTGCCGTTGGGGCTGCAGCTGATCGGCAAAGCCTTTGACGAAGCCACCCTGCTGCGCGCCGCTTTGGCCGTGGAAATGGCGGCGGATTTCAAGCATTCCCCGGCCAAATGGTGGTCCGTATGAACGCTCCCGTGAAAAACAAGCTTTTGAAGGGCGAAACCGGCGACTGGGAAATCGTGATCGGCATGGAGGTCCATGCCCAGGTCCTGTCTAAATCCAAGCTGTTTTCCGGCGCCTCCACCGAATTCGGCGGCGAGCCCAACTCCAATGTCTCCTTCATCGACGCCGGTTTCCCCGGCATGCTGCCGGTGATCAACGAAAAATGCATCGAACAGGCGGTGCGCACGGGCCTGGGGCTGAAGGCCAAAATCAACCTTCGCTCGCTGTTCGACCGCAAGAACTATTTCTATCCCGACCTGCCCCAGGGCTATCAGATCAGCCAGTACAAGGATCCCGTCGTGGGCGAGGGCGAGGTGATGATCGACCTCAAGGACGGGGAAACGGTACGGGTCGGCATCGAGCGGCTGCATCTGGAGCAGGATGCGGGCAAGAGCCTGCACGACCAGCACCCCGACTCGAGCTTTGTGGACCTGAACCGGTCGGGCATCGCCTTGATGGAGATCGTCACCAAACCGCACATGCGCTCCAGCGAGGAGGCGGCCGCGTTCCTGAAGAAATTGCGCGCCATCGTGCGTTACCTGGGCACTTGCGACGGCAACATGGATGAAGGTTCGATGCGGGCCGACGTCAATGTGTCGGTCTGCCGGACGGGCGGCTATGACAAATTCCGTCAGACCGGCGATTTCAAGCATTTGGGCACGCGCTGCGAGATCAAGAACGTCAATTCCATGCGCTTCATCGCCCAGGCGGTGGAATATGAAGCCCGCCGCCAGATCGAAGTGATCGAAGGCGGCGGCAAGATCCGCCAGGAAACCCGGCTTTATGACAGCAAAGTCGGGGAAACCCGCTCCATGCGCTCCAAGGAAGAGGCGCATGACTATCGCTATTTCCCCGATCCCGATCTTTTGCCCCTCGAACTGGATGCCGATTGGGTGGAAGCGATCCGCAAGACGCTGCCGGAACTACCGGATGAGAAGAAGGCGCGCTTCATGGCTCAAGGCCTGTCGGCTTATGACGCCTCCGTCCTGGTTGCGGAGCGCGAACTCGCGGATTTTTATGAGGAATTGGCCAAAGGCGTGGATGCCAAGGCCGCGGCCAACTGGCTCAACAACGAAATTCTGGGCCGCCTCAATCGGGATGGCCTATCCATCACCCAAGTGCCGGTGAGTGCGCAAGCGAACAACGCCATCATCCGGATGATCGTCGACAACACCATCTCCGGCAAGATTGCCAAGGACGTGCTGGACATCGTCTGGGCCGAAGGCGGCGATCCACGCCAGGTGGTGGAGGCGCGCGGTATGAAGCAGGTGACCGACACCGGTGCCATCGATGCGGCCATCGAAGCGGTGATCGCCGCAAATCCCGACAAGGTGGAAGAGGTGAAGGCCAAGCCCAAGTTGGCCGGCTGGTTCGTCGGCCAAGTGATGAAGCAGACCGGTGGCAAGGCCAATCCGGCGGCAGTGAATGCCGCCCTCAAGACCCGACTCAACCTGCCCGATGAGGGGTGATTCGCACAAAATGCGCAATTTGCGGACCGGACCCGCATTTTTCGCATTTTTTAGTCCGTATACAGAATGATGAATTTAACCCTTGTAAAATGGGGGTTTCCTGTATTTCACGATTTTGGGGCTTTTTCATAATCCCCGGAGGAGTTGCATTTCAAAATGCAAGTACTTCATATTGATGACGTTTTGGGGGGCGGCGCGAGTCGTTCAGACCCGAACAAACGATAGAGGAGTTGAACATGGCTGCGAAGAAGAAGGCCAAGAAGGCCAAGAAGGCGACCAAGAAGAAGGCCGCCAAGAAGAAGAAATAAGTGACCTCGGTCATTTAGGTTCTTCACGGTTACCCCTGATCATTCACTCAGGACGTACCCGATGAATAAGGCAAAGGCCGCGGCCCCCGCTAGGGTGCCGCGGCCAAGCTTTTTGTGACACTTGCCGTTTGACCCGATATCCCCCATTTGCTTTGCAGCATCGCGGAAGGAAACGGTCCATGGCTAGGAAACTCACCAAACAGCCTGTGAAAAAGACCAAATCCCCGGTCCGTAAGGCCAAACCGATCGCACTTTATTATTGGTCCACGCCCAACGGCCATAAGATCAGCATCATGCTGGAAGAGCTGGGGGTGCCTTACGAGGTCCACCCCATCAACATCAACAAGGGCGAACAGTTCGCGCCGGCCTTTCTGAAAACGTCCCCCAACAACCGGATACCGGCAATCACGGACCCTGATGGACCCGGGGGCAGGCCGATCTCGGTCTTCGAGTCCGGGGCGATCCTTCAATATCTGGGCCGCAAGTATGGCCGCTTCTATCCCCAAGAGGAGCGCAAACGGGTCCAGGTAGAGGAATGGCTGTTCTGGCAGGTGGGCGGGCTAGGGCCGATGGCGGGTCAGGCCAACCATTTTCTCAACTATGCCCCCGAAGACCTTCCCTATGCCAAGAAGCGCTACACCGATGAGGTCCATCGCCTGTTCGGGGTGATGAACGACCGGCTCACCACCCGCAAGTTCCTGGCCGGGGCCTATTCCATAGCCGACATTGCCTGCTGGAGCTGGGTGCTGTCGGCGTCCAAATACACCCCGTTGGATGAATTTCCCCACCTCAAGGCCTGGCGCGACCGGGTAGGCGCGCGCACGGCGGTGAGGCGCGGCAAGGCCTTGGCGGCGGATCTGCGCAAGCCCTTGGCGGAAGAGGATCGCAAAATCCTGTTTGGCCAGCGCGCGCGGCAATCCGATGCACTGCGTTAGCAGTTCCTTCATGCTCCCTAATCGGTATTAGTACTTAAGGCTAACCGGTGTTTACCGGGTTTTAGTTTTCCACATCGCACCATCCTTGCGCGCGCAAGGCATCAGGCCTGCACGCGGTGGGAGAACTGTCGTGGCGTGCATCGATATTGATTCACTCGCGCAATTCGAGCAGGACGCAAAAGCAGGACGCGCGGACGCTCTCTACAATCTCGGTCTTGCCTATTCCACCGGCCAGGGCGTTGGCGTGGACATGGTCGCGGCCCATAAATGGTTCAACCTTGCGGCGGTGCGCGGCATCGAAGCCGCCAAGGGCTGGCGCAATCAGTTGGCCTCGGAAATGAGTTCCGTCCAGATCGCGGAAGCGCAGAGGTTGGCCCGCGAATGGTTGAAATACTTTAGGTAGTTATTTCGCTGCGGCGCCGGCCAACACGGACACGGGCGGCGGATTGGGCGCATACAGGTCCGCTAGGAGCTTGAGCGCTATCTCTTTGCCCGCCAGCCGCGACCGATAGACTTCCGAATTCTCCAATACACGCTGTACATAATTGCGGGTTTCGCCAAAGGGAATCTGCTCGATCCAATCAATCGGATCGGTGACGCGCGGATCGCCGTTGCTGCCCAGCCATTTGCGCACATTGGTGGGACCGGCATTGTAGGCCGCCGCCGCCAGCACCCAGGAGCCGTCGAAACGGTCCAGCTGTCCCCGGCACTCCGTCATGCCCAACTGCATATTGTAGGTCGAATCGCTGAGAAGGGCGCCGGGTCGATAGGGCAGCTTTGCCTGCCTGGCGGCGATCTTGGCGCTGGTGAGCATTATCTGCATCAGGCCACGGGCGCCGGCGCTCGACACGGCATAGGCATCGAATTCGGTCTCCTGGCGGATCAGGCCCAGCACCAGGGCCGGATCGGGAGGTGCACCCGGTCCCAGATAGGCAGGGAGCGGAATCGTCGGGTGTGTGAAGGTGTGTAGATAGGCGCCGTCATAGCTGAGCCCTTTGGCCAACCGGACCGCGATTTCGGGAAAGCCCCAATTGATGAGCTGCAGCATCAACCGCTTGATGTGGCGGGGCGAGGGATAGGCTGCCGCATCGCGCTCCACAAACTGGCGCAGCGTGCCTGTCTGTCCCAGCTCGGCGAGCACCTTGATCTCGCTCATCAGGGCATCGCCATCCAATTCGGCCGCGTTTACGGCTTCCACCGCCGTGTCGCTGAGGCGCAGGGTCGGCGAGGGATCGATGCGGGCAAGCGCAAGCTGGCCGTAGAAGGTTTCCGGATAGCCTGCCGCCAGCCGGTAATGGGCGCGCGCGCTGGCATTGTCCCCCAGCGCTTCGTAAGCGCGGCCCTGCCAGTATTTCGCCCGCGACTTGCTGATCGGACGTGATACGGCAGCGTCCAGGTTCTGGAAGGCGGCAAGCGCGCTATTGGGTTCTTTCAGGAAACGTAAGGCAATGAAGCCGGCCAGGAATTGCTGTTCGCCATATTGGTCGCCGCCCGTGAAGCCGGCATGCTGCACCAGATCATAGGCAAGCTTGGGTTCGGCGCCGGCAAGGGCGTCACGCGCCTGGATATTCACCTCTGCCCACCAGCGGGCGGCGTGGTTCTTCACCAGGTCCGCGGCGGGCGTGCGCAGCAAGAGAACATGGGCATCCCTGTCACGATCCGCGAGCCTGAGCGCGCGGCTCCAATCGAACAACAGATTGGGGTCGGAACTGTCCTTGAGTGTGTTCACCAACGCCTCGGCTCTGGGCAGACCGATGGAGGCAAGCGCGATGCGGGCATTGGCAATATCGGCGGTGGCCGCATCCACCCGGCTGACCTCTCGCTTGGCGGCGGTGATTTCGCCGCGCCACAACAGCGCGTCCAGCCTGGCGCGATCGCTTTCGGGGGTGAGAGAGGCGGCGTCCCTTTGCAGAATGGCTTGTTCGATGGGGATGTCGAAGCTGCCCTCAGTCCAGCCGGCACGGATCAGCGCTGCGCCGCGTGCCGTTTCGCCGATGGCCAGCAAGGCTTCTCCCAGCCGGATCTTGCCGATGCTGGAATTGGGAGTTCTAGCGCCAAACCATTCCACGACGGCCGAGGCCGGCATGTCGGGAGTGATCTTGTCTTCGGCGCGTGCCTGCAACGTTCCGCGCAAAGGCCAGGTGCCGCCACTGGTGTTGGATTCGGTATTCCTGATCGCCGCATCGATCTCGGCAAATGTCGCGCCGCTGTCGCGGTCGAGCGCATAGCGCCATTCCAGCAACCGCCTGGCGACCGGGTTGCCCCCCTGGGCGGCCAGGCTGCGGGCCGTCTTCCAATCGCCGCGCCCCGCCGAGTCGAAAGCCCGCACGAACAGGTCATGGTCGGTCGCCGTTAGCACCCGGATCCGGCTGGGGCGGGGCCCCGGCAAGCCGCCCGGCGCGGCACTGCTGCCATCCGGGATGGGTTGCATCATCACCACATCGCCATTGCGGCCCAAACCCAACGGAGTCCCGGAGGGGGCCGACGAGGTCTGGGCCACGCCAGCGGCGGCGGTGGCGGCTGAAAGCAGGAAGGCACGCAGAAGGGGCATGGTCACTATTTCGGCCAATGGCTTGTTGAAAAACTAGGATCAGCTTAGACGGTGCGGCCGACCCGAGGCCATAATGGGGGCCATGCCGGGCGCAAATGTGACCGGAACCATAACGGAAAAGAAACATGACCAGCATTCGCGACCGGATCAAAGGCTCCATTCCCGCCCTCATCACCCCCTTTAAGGACGGCACGGTGGATGAGGCTGCATTCCGCAAGCTGGTGAACTGGCAGATCGCGGAAGGTTCCAGCGGGCTGGTGCCCTGCGGCACCACGGGTGAGTCGCCGACCTTGAGCCATGAAGAACATATGCGGGTAATCGAAATCTGCGTCGAGGAAACGGCGGGGCGGGTCCCGGTGATCGCGGGCACGGGATCCAACGCCACCGACGAGGCCATCGCGTTGACCCGCCACGCCAAGGAGGTGGGCTGCGACGCGGTTCTGTCGGTGACCGGCTATTACAACAAGCCGTCGCAGGAAGGGCAGTACCGCCATTTCATGGCGGTGGCCGATGCGGTGGACATTCCGATCCTGCTCTACAACATCCCGGGTCGCGCCATTGTCGAGATCACCGTGGAGACCATGGCCCGCCTTTCCAAGCACAAGAACATCATCGGCGTGAAGGACGCCACCGCCAACCTGATGCGGCCCTCGCGCGAACGGCTGGCCTGTGGACTGGACTGGCTGCTGATCTCGGGCGAGGACGGAACGGCGTTGGGCTACAATGCCCATGGCGGGTCCGGCTGCATTTCGGTAACGGCCAATGTCGCGCCCAAGCTGTGCGCGGAATTCCAGGCGACATCGCTGGCCGGAGACTTCGCCAAGGCGCGGCAATACCAGGACCGGCTGATGTCGCTGCATGACGCCATGTTCTGCGAGCCCAGCCCGGCGCCGGCCAAATACGGCGTGTCGCTTTTGGGTTTCTGCTCACCTGAGGTGCGCCTGCCACTGGTGGAAGCCACCGATGCGGCGCGCGCCCAGATCAAGAGGGCGATGCAGGGCGCCGGCATCAGGGTCTGATGGCCAAGAAAAAAGACGACGGCACCAAGATCATCGCCGACAACCGCAAGGCGCGTTACGCCTATGCGATCAGCGACACCTTGGAAGCCGGGATCATGCTGGTTGGCTCGGAAGTGAAAAGCCTGCGCTCCGGCAAGTCCACCATTTCGGAAAGCTATGCCCAGGCCAAGGACGGCGAACTGTTCCTGGTCAATGCCTATATCCCGGAATACACCCAGGCCAGCCGCTTCAACCATGAGCCCAAGCGGGTGCGGAAACTTTTGGTGCACAAGCGCGAGGCGGCCAAGCTGGCCGCCGCCATCCAGCGCGAGGGCATGACCCTGATCCCGCTCAAGATGTATTTCAATGCCAAGGGCAAGGCGAAGCTGGAACTGGGCATCGCCAAGGGCAAAAAGCTGCACGACAAACGCGAAACCGAGAAGCAGCGCGACTGGCAGCGGGACAAGGCAAGGTTGATGCGCACTCGCGGCTAGGCGACGGCCAGTTTCTTTGCTTTGCCAACAACGCCCTCGAACATTTCCGTCGTCAGCACGCCGGTGTTGGTGTTGTAGCGCGAGCAGTGATAGCTCGAGACGAGCTTGAACTTGCCGATGTTGTAAATCTCGCCATGCTTGAAGGGATGCAGCGCTTTCCTTACCTCCAGCGCATCGCACACCGAGTCATGAGCGATCTTGCCCAGGGCCAGGATCACTTTGACATTCGGGAGGGTTTCCAGTTCCGATTTCAAAAACTGGCGGCAGGTCTTGATCTCGCCAGGGTCGGGCTTGTTCTGGGGCGGCACGCAACGCACCGCATTGGCGATGCGGCAGTCCACCAACTCCAGCGTGTCGTCGGCGCGTTCCTCATATACGCCTTTGGCCAGCCCATGCTTGAGCAGGGTGGCGTAAAGCAAATCGCCGGCCCAATCGCCGGTGAAGGGCCGCCCGGTGCGGTTGGCCCCTTGCAGACCCGGCGCCAGGCCTGCGATTAGGATGCGCGCGGTGAGCGGCCCGAAGCTGGGGACGGGGTTGTTGAACCAGCCCGGATATTTGCGCCGGTTCTCATGCCGGAAGGCCTTGAGGCGCGGACAAAGCGGACAATCGTGCGGAGGCTGGGCCGGCTGGTTCATCCGCCCGACCTAACCGGTGGTAGCGAGCCTGTCTAGGCGACAAAAGCGGGTGATACGGTCTTGCCGGCATCGCGGGCGATCTGGCTTTTCAGCTCGTCCAGCTCGATGAAATTGTCGGCCTGGCGCCGCAGCTCGTCCGACACCATCGGCGGGGAGGTTCGGATCGTGGAGACCACACTGACCCGGCGGCCGCGGCGCTGCACCGCCTCGACCAGGCGGCGGAAATCGCCGTCGCCGGAGAAGATCACCACATGATCGACACAGGCAGCCATCTCCATCACATCGATGGCGAGTTCGATGTCCATATTGCCTTTCACCCGGCGGCGGCCCTGGGCATCGGTGAATTCCTTGAGCGGCTTGGTCACCACCGAAAAGCCGTTGTAATCCAGCCAGTCGACCAGGGGACGCAACGGCGAGAATTCCTGATCCTCCGCCACCGCCGTGTAATAGAAGGCCCTGACCAGGGTGCCCTTGCGGGCGAACAGCTCCAACAGCCGCTTATAATCGATGTCGAATTGCAGACCCTTGGCGGCGCCATACAAGTTGGCGCCGTCGATGAACAATGCGAGCTTCTCGGATGGATAGAAAAGCATATGACCTCCAATAAACCTGAAGGGCGGCGCACCTTATCTCGTGGTGCGGGCCCATGATCTTCATTGCGCTAGGCGCCAACTTGCCCGGCTCTGCCGGTCCGCCAGCGGCGGCTTTGCGCGCTGCCTTGGTCCGGTTGGAGGAGCGGGGCGTAAAAATTCTGTCCGTATCGTCTTTCTATGAGACCCCGGCTTGGCCCGATCCGGAACAACCGGCTTATATAAATGCGGTGGCGGTCGTGGAAACCACGCTCCAACCTGTTGAACTCTTGACGCATTTGCATGGAGTGGAAACTGACTTCGGGCGGTTGCGTTCCGCGCCCAATGCACCGCGCAGTTTGGACCTTGATCTTTTGGACTATGACGGCAGGGTCATGACGAAAGGTGTCATGCTTCCTCATCCCCGGATGAGCCAGCGCTGTTTCGTTTTGGTGCCGCTGGCGGAGATCGCTCCCGATTGGCGGCATCCGGTGACGGGTGAAGGGGTGGCGGACTTGCTGGCCAAGCTGCCGGACCGGGAGGTTCCCAGACGTCTTTAGCCGGGACTCGCCAGGGTGGGGTAATTCTGCTATTCCCCCGCCAATTCCTGAAGGTCGGCGGCTTTTCGGGTCGCTAACCTATTGAATATGCTAAGATGTGAAGGACACTCATGGCCCGCGTCACCGTCGAAGACTGCGTCGACAAGATTCCCAACCGCTTTGACCTGGTGCTGACGGCCGGCTTTCGTGCCCGCCAGCTGTCGGGCGGCGCCGAGCCCATGTTGGAGCGCGATCGCGATAAGAATCCGGTGGTGGCGCTGCGCGAGATCGCGGCCAAGCTGGTTAAGCCGGAAGAAGCCAAGGAAGAATATATTCGCTCGCTGCAAAAGCATGCTGAGGTGGACGAACCGGAGGAAACCCGTCCGGAGACCGATGATCGCGAGGATCCGGCGCACCGCCAGGTCACCGAGGAAGAGTTGCTGCGGGCGTTGACCACCGAGGCGCAGCGCCGCGCCGAGCCGCAGCCGGAACCAGAAGCGGATTACGAAGAGTGAGGAGCGGTTCGCCGTAAGGCGAACGAAATGGTCCGGTGGACCATTTCGAGCGACGAACGCCGCGAGCTTGGGCGAGCGGCCGGCGGCGGCAATCGCGGAAATCCGCCTTTTTTTACACCTTCGGATTAAAGCGGAACTTCGGAATTCCTATATACTGGGCTCATGAGCGCCCCGACCCCTGATACCGCGGCCCCAAAGGCCGTGACAGGTTCTGCCAACCCCACGCCTGCCGGGGCACCTCCTGCCATGCCCATGCCAAGGCCCAACCGCCGCCGGCTGATGCGTCAGGCCGACCTGGTGGAGCGCGTGCTGGCCTATGACCCCGATGCGGACGAGGCACTGCTCAACAAGGCCTATGTCTATGCCATGACCGCCCATGGCAAGCAGTTTCGCGCCTCGGGCGATCCCTATTTCGCCCATCCTCTGGAAGTGGCGGCCATTCTGACCGACCTCAAGCTGGACGTGCCCACCATCGTGACGGCGCTGTTGCACGACACGATCGAAGACACCCTCGTCACCTATGAGGATATTCGGGAGAAGTTCGGCACTGAGATCGCCAACCTGGTGGACGGCGTCACCAAACTTTCCCAACTGGAAGTCTTCTCCGAGCGCACCAAGCAGGCGGAGAATTTCCGCAAGTTGATGCTGGCCATCACCAGCGATATTCGCGTGCTGCTGGTCAAGCTGGCGGACCGACTGCACAACATGCGTACGCTTGGATACATCGAAAAGCCCGATAAGCGCCGTCGCATTGCCCAGGAGACGGTGGACATCTATGCGCCGCTGGCCGGGCGCATCGGCATGCAGAACATGCGCGAGGAACTCGAGGATCTGGCCTTCGCGGAGCTGGATTCGGAAGCGCGCAATTCCATCGTCACCCATTTTGCCCGCCTGGACATGGTGGGGGGCGATCGGGTGGGGCGCATCGCCGACCAGATCAAGCGCTGCCTCGCCGAGCATGGCATGGAGGCCTGGGTCTATGGCCGCGGCAAGCGGCCCTTTTCCATCTGGCGCAAGTTGCAGACCAAGAAGCTCAGCTTCGAGCAGCTCTCCGACATATTCGGCTTCCGCGTCATCGTCGGCTCGACGGCGGATTGCTATCGGGCGCTGGGTATCATTCACACCAGCTGGCAGATGGTACCGGAGCGTTTCAAGGATTTCATTTCGACGCCAAAGCCTAACGGCTATCGCAGCATCCACACCACCGTGATCGGGCCGGAAAAGCAGCGCGTCGAGATCCAGATCCGTACTCAGGAAATGCACGATGTGGCCGAGCGCGGTGTCGCTGCGCATTGGCGCTATCGCGAGCATGTTCCCGACGCCGGCAAGGAGGACAGCGTCACCTATGGCTGGCTGAGGGATATGGTGGACTTGTTGGAGAAGGGCGACAGCGCGGAAGAGGTGCTGGAGCATTCGCGGCTCGCCATGTACCAGGACCAGGTCTTCTGCTTCACGCCCAAGGGGTCGCTGATTTCCCTTCCGCGCGGGGCCACGCCGATCGATTTCGCTTATGCGGTGCATACCGATCTGGGCAACAGCGCGGTGGGCGCCAAGGTCAACGGCAACCATGTGCCGTTGCACACGCCGCTGAATAATGGCGATCAGGTGGAAATCATCACCATGCGGGATTCCTCGCCCTCGCCGATGTGGGAGCAATTCGTGGTGACGGGCCGCGCCCGCGCCGAGATCCGCCGCTTCCTGCGCCATGCCCAGCGTGACGAGCATGTCCGCTTCGGCCGCAAGATTCTGGAAAAGACCTTTTCCGACGAGAGGCGCGAGCTGACCGAAAAGGCGATGGGCGAAGTCGCCAAGAAGTTGCGCCTGTCTAAGGCCGAGGACGTGTACGCGGATGTGGGCCGTGGCGCGCTTCGTCCGCACGAGGTGCTGCATGCCGTGTTCCCTGAGCTCAAACGCACCAGCAAGGTGGCGCGCAAAGCCGCGACCGGTGAAGTGAAGCCCATCTCGATCCGTGGGTTGACTCCAGGCATATCCTACACTCTGGGCCAGTGCTGCCATCCCTTGCCCGGCGACCGCATCGTGGGCATCAGCACTCCTGGCGAAGGCCTGGTGATCCACACCATCGACTGCGCCGAGCTGGACAAGGTGCAAGACATGAACGACTGGCTGGATGTAGCCTGGGGACAGGGCGCCTCCGACGTCGGCTTGTCGGTGGCGCGCATCCAGGTGCGGGTGAAAAATGCGCCGGGCTCGCTCGCAGCGGCCATGTCCGCCATCGCCATCAATGGCGGCAATATTTCCAATCTGAAACTGACCGAACGCAATCCGCTCTATTTCGAGTTTTTCGTGGATGTGGAGGTGCGCGACGTGGCGCATTTGCAGAACATTCTGGGTGCGCTACGAGTATCGGATTCGGTCGAATCAGTCGATCGCGTGCGTGAAGCGGAGACGGTGCAGTAGCTTCAACCTCCGTGGGCGGGCCATTTCCAATAGGAAGAGGGCCGCCCATCCAACTTCGGGATAACAAGTTGGATGGCCGGGTCATGCCCGGCCATGGTGAATTAGGGAAAGAGTATGAACGTCGAACAAGTTTTGAACGAATTCAAGAAATCCGGCGCCCTGCTGGAAGGGCACTTCATCCTGTCAAGCGGTCTGCATTCCGATAAATTCCTGCAAAAGGCGTTGGTGTTCCAGGACGCAAAGCGCACCGCCAAACTGTGCAAGGCGCTGGCTGAGAAGGTGAAGAAGGAGGTCAAGGACGAGATCACCGCCATCGTCTCGCCGGCGGTGGGCGGCATCGTGCCGGGCTATGAGATGGGTCGTCAGCTCGGACTGCCCGCCATGTATGTCGAGCGGGTGGACGGCGAATTCCAGCTGCGCCGTAATTTCAGCCTGAAAAAGGGCCAGAAGGTGTTGATGGTGGAAGACATCGTCTCCACGGGCGTGTCGTCGCGCGAATGCATTGGCGCCATCAAGAAGACGGGCGCGAAAGTCGTGGCCGCCTGCTGCTTGATCGACCGTTCCGGCGGCACCGCCAAGGTGGGCGTGCCGCTGATCGCGCTGGCGGAATGGAAGGTGAAGGCCTGGCCCGCCGACAAGCTGCCGCCGCATCTGAAAAATATTCCCGCGGTCAAGCCGGGGAGCAGAGGGCTGGCGTGACCAAGTTGCGCCTGGGCGTCAATGTCGACCATGTCGCCACGGTGCGCGAGGCGCGGGGCGGCGACAATCCCGATCCGGTGCGGGCCGCCATTCTGGCGCAGTCGGCCGGCGCCGATGGCATAACCGCGCACTTGCGCGAAGACCGCCGCCATATTTCCGACGGCGATATCGCGCGTCTGTCAAAGGCGCTGACGATTCCGCTCAATCTGGAAATGGCGGCGACCGATGAGATGGCGGCGATTGCGCGAAAACATCGGCCGCACGCCGCCTGCATTGTGCCGGAGAAGCGGGAAGAGCGCACCACAGAAGGCGGCATTGATGCGGCGGGGCAGCACAATCGCCTGAAACCCATCGTTGCCGCGCTTTCGGGCGCGCGCATCCGCGTCTCCATGTTCATTGAGCCGGACAGGCGTCAGCTTGATGCCTCGAAGTCGCTGGGTGCTCCGGTCGTAGAGCTGCATACGGGCGCCTATGCCAACGCGGCTGGGGCGGAGCGCGAAATGCTGCTGGGAAAGCTCCGCGAAGCCGCCGCCTATGGCGATAGCATCGGGTTGGAAATTCATGCCGGGCACGGTCTTACCTATGACAATGTGAGACCGATTGCAGCCATTCCCCAGATTCGGGAGTTGAATATCGGTCATTTCCTGATCGGGGAGGCAATGTTCGTCGGCTTGGATGCATCGATTCGCAAAATGCGGTCTCTTATGGACGAGGCGCGCGAAACATGATCCTCGGCTTAGGAAGCGACCTGATCGATATCCGCCGCATCGACGAGACGATCAAAAAGCATGGCGAGCGATTCCTGAACCGGGTTTACACCGA
>DATHLY010000382.1:0-4624 GCA_035487655.1 Rhizomicrobium sp.
GTGGCGCAGAAGACGGGGGAAAGCATCCTGTTCACCCCGGCATCGGTCGAGGGCCTGCGGGCACCCGCCATTTCCGGCCAGATGAGCGCCGAACAGGCCGTCAGCATGCTGACCCGGGGCACCGACCTGGAAGTGGTGTCCGATGGCGTCAACGGACTGATCGTACGCCGCCCTTTCATGCGCCGCGCGGTGGAACAGGTGCCTTCTACCGTGGGCGGCAGCCCGGCGCCGGTGGAAAACGTGGTGGTCAACGGCTTCCGCTCCAGCCTCGAGCAATCCCTCGACATGAAACGCCAGGCTTTGGATTCGTCCGACAGCATCCTGGCGGAAGACATCGCCAAGTTCCCCGACCTCAATGTCTCGGAATCGCTGCAGCGCATTCCCGGTATCACTTTGGCGCGCGACCAGGGCGAAGGCCGTCAGATATCAGTGCGCGGCCTCAATTCCACCTTCACCCGGGTGCGTATCAACGGCATGGAGGCTTTGGCCACCACCGGCTCGGAAGACGTGTCGGGCGGCGCCAATCGCGGCCGTTCCTTCGACTTCAATGTGTTTGCGTCTGAACTGTTCAGCCAGCTGACGGTACATAAGACGGCGTCCGCCGAGGTGGAGGAAGGTTCGCTGGGTGCGACCGTGGACCTGCACACCTCGCATCCCTTCGACAAGCCAGGCTTCAATCTGGTGACCAGCGCCCAGGCCGGCTACAACGACATGTCCGGCGGTTTCAATCCGCGCTTCGCGGGCCTGGTCTCGGATACCTTCATGGGCGGCAAGCTGGGGGTTTTGTTCTCCGGCGCCTATCAGATCCAGAATGGCGACGAGGCGGGCGCCAGCTCGGTCCGCTGGCAGAATGACAATACCGCGCAGAGCCTCACGCACGCATCGCCCCTCATTGCAGGCTGCGAGACCAATGCGCCGGGCGCCACGTCGCAATGCGCCACCGGCCAGCGTTTCGCTTATGTCGCCTTCAACCCGCCAAATCCGTTGCCGGGCACGGCGGCCGACCAGATCACCGCCTTCACCCCCTCAAGCTGCACACCGGCGGCGACGACCACCACCACCGGCTACGCGCCTGCCGGCAGCGGCTTGCCCAACCGCGAGACGCGGGGCCAGCTGCCCAACGGTAACTGCTTCAGCTCTTCTGTCCTGCCCAACAACTATGACGTGGTGAACGAGGCCTTCCGCCCCCGTTTCCCGCGCTATGACTACATCACCAATCATGAGAAGCGACTGGGCTTGACCGGCTCGGTGCAGTATCAGCCCGACGATCAGACTTTGTTCACGCTGGATGCGCTGTTCGCCGACTTCGCGGTGGTGCGCAATGAATATTATCTGGAGGCGGAATCCTTCTCCAATAACAATGTCAGCAACAGTCCGGGATTGGTCGCGCCCATCCTGGGCACCGGCAGCATCGGTGTGCTGAATTACAATGTGAACCAGACGACCAACAATCTGGACTATGTCCAGGCGGCCAATGTCGGCCTGCGGTCGGAACACAGGCTGGACCATCTCGACACACGCTTCACCGAAGTCACGCTGGATGCCGATCACGAGTTCAGCGACGCCTTCAAGGTGCATGGCATGTTGGGCTATTCCCAGTCCAATCATAACAATCCCATCCAGACCACGCTGACGATGGACTATGACTGCACCGCGGTGACGTCCACCAGCGGCGCGATTTCCGGCTGTCCCGGCGGCGCCGGAGGCGGAGCGGGCACGCTGACCAATCCCTATTCCTTCGATTACCGTGGCGGCCTCAGTCGGCTTCCGGCCTTGACCTATGGCAATGTGGATGTGACGCAGACCAATGGCTGGTTCCTGTCGCAAATCCGCGAGCGCGAGAACTTCATCCATAACAGCTATCGCACAGTCCAGGCCGACTTCACCTGGAAGGCGATCGACTGGTTGGATGTCAAAGGCGGTGTCGACTATAAGAATTACGGCTACAGCGCCACGGTCACGGCGCGCACCAACGGCACCACCGCCAGCCAGGACAATATCATTCCGGCGGCGATGACGACCAATGCGGCGCTGGGGTCCAATTCCCAGCTGATCAACTTGCACGGCATCAATGTGGGAGCGGGCACGCCGACCACGTGGGCGGTTCCCAACATCGACGCCTTCAATAACCAGTTCCATATCTTCGATCAGACGGTTTTTCCCATCCAGACATCTGGCGCCACGAGCGTCGCACCCTGCAATGTGGCGCCCGGCTGCCCGGCCTTCCTGCAGGGCCCCGGCCAGTTCCTTAGCCAGAACGGCATCGTGCGCGAGAACGACATGGGCCTGTGGCTGGAGGGCGATTGGAACACGCAATTCTATGGCACGCCTTTCCGCGGCAATATCGGCCTCCGCTATGCCGAAACCACGCAGGATTCCGTCGGCTTCAGCTTCGATCCTTCGAGCAAGTCCATTGTCACCGCGCAATTGTCGCGCACCTATCACGATGTGCTGCCGTCGGTGAATGCGGTGCTGGAGCCGGCGGACAATTTCCTGATCCGCTTCGGCGCGGCTTATGTGATGGCGCGTCCGGATCTGGGCAACCTGTTGCCCGGCGGCGCGACCGCCACGGTCACGGGCAGCAATTTCAACGTCACCGAGAACAATCCCGGCCTCAATCCGTTCCGCGCCAAAACGGCGGACCTGTCGTTCGAGTGGTACTATTCGAAGGGCGCGCTGTTTTCGATCGCCTTTTTCTACAAGCATCTGGATACGCTGATTCAGACACTGCGCCAGAACATTCCTTTCAACACCAACACCGACGGCGTGCCGATTTCGCTTGTGCAGCCGGCCTGCGGCGCATCCTATGTCGCGCCGCCGGCCAGCGGCTGCAATGAGGCGGCGATCTGGTCCTTCACCAAGCCGGTCAATTCCAAGGGGGCGCCGCTCTATGGCACGGAAATCGCCTGGCAACAGCCGTTCGACTTCCTGCCCGATCCCTTCAGCAGTTTCGGCTTTACCGGCAACGTCACCTTCGTGCAGGCGACCCAGACTTATTTCAATTCCGATGGCTCGGTCCTGCTCAAGACCGATCTGACCGGCCTGTCGCATACCTCCTATAGCGCCACGCTTTACTATGATGACGGCACGCTGGAAGTGCGCGGCACCGCCTCCTTCCGCAGCAAGTACATCCCCAACGGTGGCGTCAATCCGGGCAACCTCAACGATCTGCTGATCAATCCCTCGACCCTGAATGTCGATGCTTCGGCCAGCTATAAGATCGATGACAATTTCACTGTCACTTTCGACGGCATCAACCTGACCAACCAGCGCAGCCTGCAGCTGGCGGACACGGTCGGCCAACGGCTCTATTACAATCACTATACGGGCTCGAATTATTTTCTGGGCCTGCGCTACTCTTATTAAGAGGCCATTTTCCCCTGAGTGCTGAGGCGGAGCGCCAGCTCCGCCTCCTTTTTTGCTAGCAGAGCGCGGCACAATAGGCTGTTGGCGATTCCGCGTCCGGCTATACTGTCTTCCTAAAAGTCGGGAGGCAGGATGCGAAAGCTTGTTCTTTTATGCTTGGTCGGCCTGGGGGCCTGCGGCGCGGCACTCGCCGCCATGCCGATCCGCCCGCCCATCACCTCGGTATCGCATCTGGCGGTCTATATCGACGATGCCGCCAAAGCCGAACAGTTCTATGTTCATGATCTGGGAGCGCTGAAAAGGCTCGATCCGGAAAACCCGCAAGGCGTGCGCTACTTTTTTTCGCCCAGCCAATTCGTTGAAGTTCTGCCGCTGCCGGTCAATATGGGCGCGAACCGGATGGACCACATCGCCTTCAACACCACCGATGTGGAGGGCCTGCGCAGATATCTCGCGGCCAAGAATATCCAAGTCCCCAAGGCCGCCAGCAAAGGCGCCGATGGCAGCCAGTGGTTTCAGGTCAAGGACCCAGAAGGGATTGCGGTCGAGTTCGTGCAGCCGCCATCGCCGCTTCCTGCCATCGCGGTCAATCCGCTGTTCGGGCACATCATTCATGTCGGCGCGATTGTTCATGAACGGGCGCTGGAAGACACTTTCTATCGCGATATTCTGGGTTTCCGTCCTTACTGGTATGGCGGCATGAAGGACGAAGGGCCGCCCAACTGGGTGTCGCAGCAGGTGCCCGACGGCTCGGACTGGCTGGAATATATGGTCACAGGCAATGCGCTGACCCAGGCGCAGATGGGCGTGCTGAACCATTTCTCTCTAGGCGTACCCAACATGGAGAAGGCTTATACCGCTTTGTGGAACGAGGGCCGGCTTGACGGCCAGGTCGATGGGCGGGGACAGCAGATCATTCCCAAGATCGGGCGTGACGCCAAATGGCAGCTCAATCTACTGGACCCCGACGGCACCCGTGCCGAAGTGATGGAACTGCATGCCATCGGCAAGCCCTGCTGCTCGCCCTTCACCGCCAGCGATCCGGAGAAATGATGTGAAGTGGTTTCTCGCGGCCCTGCTGGCCTTGTGGAGCAGCACAGTTTCAGCTGCGCCCATCAAGGTGATGATCCTGGATGGCGCCAGTGCCGCGGCCTATCACGACTGGAAGCTCACCACCCAGGTGATGAAGCGCGAGCTGGACGAGGCGGGCCTGTTCGATGTCACCGTGGTCAGCGCGCCGCCGGCCGATGGCGATTTC
>DATHLY010000383.1:0-6301 GCA_035487655.1 Rhizomicrobium sp.
CGATCGTCAGTCCCAACTCCTCCGATTTGCGCCGGGCATAGCCAAGGCTGGCAAGGCTGAGATCCACCGCCAGCATATGGGGTGCGCCAAATTTTCGGGCCATGGCGATGGAGCGCTGCCCGGTGCCACAGCCTGCGATCAGGATATCCTGGTGGCCGCGTCCCGCGGGACGTTCGAACCGGGCAAACGGAAACTTGCTGCTGAGGAAGCTCCCGATGGTGTCGGGCGTATCCGGCGCCGGCCGCACCCAGCGCGGATAGGGATTTTCCTCATATTGATTTTGCACCAGTCGCGATACCGGGTTTTCTATCCTGGTCAGGCGCGGAATATCCGCGCGCAAGCGCAGTTCCCGGAGGGGTTCGCGCACTTGTTGGGTCAGCACTGCTTCCACCGGCGCCGGCCATGACCGCTCCAATAGTCTTTCCGCATTGGCCAGGCTGTGGAGCGGAAAGTAAGCCGCCACCAGCAGAAGCTGCATCGGCGTCGCGACGTCCGCCGTTTCCCCTGCCGCGCGCGCCGCCGCCGCCGCAAGTTCGTCCCTGTCGGGCAGAAAGACATAGTCATTGATGAAGCATTGTTGCGCCAGCGCGGCGGCGAAGGCTTGCGCCGGCGCGCTCGCCTCGGGGTTGCGCGCCAGCTCCCGCATCATGGCGCCGCGCAGCATGGTCAGAAAGCGTTCCAGCGGAATGTCGGTGCTGGGTGCTGAGATCAGAAGCGGGATCAGAAGCGCATCGTCTGCCAGCGGCGTGAAACCTGCGTCTCCCAGCAATTGCGCGAGGGAAAGCCGGCTTGGCCATGCCGCATCGGCTCGCATGACCAGGGGGCCGATTGCGGCATGGGACCGGATCAACCTGGCGCAGGCATGGCTCAGCGCACCCGGCCTGTCCCACGGTTCGGTGAGGGCGCGCACCATGATGCGGCGTATTTCGTCATCGCCGCCGCTCCAATCGAAGCGCCGCGCAAGTTCGACAAACAGTTTCCTGGCCCTGGGCGTTTCCTGAACGGCCAGCGAACGGCGGATCATCTCCATTGCGCCGGCGCTGTCGCCCCGCGCCAGCCGCACCGACGCGAGATGGTTGAGAATGACGGGATCCCGGGGCCGCGCGGCCAATGCACGGGCATGCAGGGCTTCGGCCTCTTCCAGCGCACCGTCCTCCCCCCGCGCAATCCCCAGATTGACCAGCGTTTCGGCGTGATCGGGATCGACGCCCAAGGCCGCCCGGTAACTGGCCAGGGCTTCGTCGTGGCGGCCCAGTTGCCACAGGGTCAGACCCAGGCCGCAATGGGCGGCGGTGTCGCGCGGCGCCAGGGTGAGCGCGCGGCGGTAGCAGCTTTCCGCCGCGTGCAAATCATCTTTGTCGCGGTGGAGATTGCCCAGATTGACGAACGCGCCGGCAAAACCGGGCTGAAGGTCGGCGGCCATGCGAAAACTCGCCTCGGCCTCGTCCCACAGCCTCATGGTTCGTTGCACATTGCCCAGATTGTTGTGCGCCACCGCGTTGCCGGGCTGGAGGGCGAGCGCGCGCCGGAACGCGGCGATCGCCTCATCCGGCATGTCCTGAGCCGCCAGCGCGTTGCCCATATTGTTGTAGATGTCGGGATCGTCCGGGTTCAAAGCCAGCGCCCGGCGATAACCGGCCACTGCGCCTTGCATGTCGTTCAGGGTCTGCAGGGCGAGGGCGAGATGGAAATGATAGGCCGCCTCGCGATCGTGCAAAGCGATGGCCTTGCGGATGAGTTCCGCGGCGGTCTTGGCCTCACCTTGCTGCAATGCAACCATGCCCAACAGATGCAAGGCGTCGGCATTGTTCGGGTCAGCGGTCAGGACTGTGCGGTAGAGCGCGGAAGCCCGTTCCAACTGTCCCGCCTGATGCAAACGCACCGCTTCGGTCAGCCGGCTCCGGATATCAAGACCCGCCAAAGTTGTGCCCTTCCCGATCGCCGCTTCGAATGCGTTCCGCACCGCAGCACAGCACTCACGCGATGTTGGCAAAGATTACCGCACCGCAAGCATTACGGCATGCACCGCATACATTGACTTCGTTTCATCACGTGACAAGATTGATTCCAAAATAGGCGAGGACCATTCACCTCGCACTTCCGGGGAAAATCGCAACAACAGAAAAACAAAACTAGGGGGATTGCATGAATAACCTGGTGCAGAAGCTTATGCTTGGCTGCTCGGCCTCAGCCATGGTCACCCTCTTGGTCCATAGCGCCCAGGCGCAGCAACCTTCCGAAAATGTGGAATCGGTGACTGTCAGCGGTTCCCGCATTACCATCGGCGGTTTTCAGGCGCCGACTCCTGTGACGGTGGTGGATACCGAAAAGCTGGAGCAAAACGCTTACGCCAATATCACCGATGACGTGCGGCAGCTGCCCCAGGTCAACTCTCCTCCCGCCTCTTTCGGCTTTTCGCAGGGCGCCGCTTCTCCCGGCACGGCGGGCGCCAACCTGCTCAATCTGCGCAATCTCGGCATCAATCGCACCCTGGTCCTGTTCGACGGCCAGCGCATCGTCAACTCCAACCTGACCGGTGGCGTGGACGTCACGACTTTGCCCCAGGCCGTGGTCCAGCGGGTGGATGTGGTGACCGGCGGCGCTTCGGCCGCCTGGGGCTCCGACGCGGTGGCCGGCGTGGTCAATTTTATCCTCGACAAGAATTTCGTCGGCTTCAAAGGCAAGGTTCAGGGCGGATCGACCACGGATTCCATGATACGCTCGCTTTCCGCCCAGGCGATGTGGGGCCAGAATTTCGCGAATGACCGCGGCCATATCGAGTTGGCGGCCGAATACAACAATCGCCCCGACACCGCCCTGCTGATAGAGCAGAAATGGTATCGCGGCACCTATCTGGTTTCGAATCCGAGCTTCACCGCCGCCACCGCAAGCAACTCCAACCCCCAATTTGTCCCTGCCGATCATGTCGGTCTGGCGGTTGGCACCATCGGCGGCCTGGTCACCTCCAGCCCGGCAGCGAATTCTTTCATTACGGGTATCACGACAGGTTCGTCGTCCACCAATACGCCAGCCCAGAATCTGGCCAGCAATACCGCCTATCTTCAGTCGCTGGGCTTCACCAATGTCGCCACCAACCCTGGCGCCGCCAATTTGTTCCGCGGCATCCGCTTTGTGCAAGGCGGCCAAGTGCAGCAGGTGAATTTCGGCAATATCACCTCCGGCGCGCTTTCCAACGGCGGTTCGCTGACGGACCGGGACAGCGAAGCGCCCTGGCAGACCCTGGGCAACCCCAACAAGACCTACAGCCTGTTCATGCACAGCTCTTACAAGATTACCGATACGATCACGGCGTCGCTGCAAATGAATTATGGCTATTTCACCGGCCAGGGCGATGCCCAGTCCAACATGAATAACGCCTTGTTGATCAAGGCGGACAATGCCTTCCTCCCGGCCGCGATATCGCAAGCCATGGTTACCGCCGGAGTTCCGGTCCTCTCCATGGGCACGTTGAATGCCAACAATTTCAACAACAATACCGTCACCCGCGACAACTATACCCAGCAGGCTGCGGGTGCGCTGGCGCCGGCGACGACCTATAACCGCCGCCAGTTGATGCGTGGCGTATTCACCTTGGATGGTTCGCTGGGCTCCGACTGGCTTTGGAACACCTACTTCTCCCATTCCCAGACGCGCTTTTCGGTCCGCACCAATGGCGTGCCCGTCCTCGCCAACATGCAAGCCGCCCAGGACGCCGTCCTCGTCACCACCGCCAATCGCGGCAATTCCGGTTTTGCCCTGGGCAGCATTGTTTGCCGTTCGTCGCTGCCGGGCCAGCCGCCTTTCGTGGTCGGCAAGGTGACGGCGGCGCCAGGTTGTGTTCCCCTGAATCCCATCGGCGAAGGTGTGGCCAGCGCGGCTGGCATCCGCTATGCGACCGGCAACAACCAGGATTTCGAAAACATGACCCTCACCATGGACGTGTTCGAAGCGTCCATGCAGGGCAAACTGCCCTGGTCGCTGGGCGCCGGCGACATTACCATGGCCTTCGGTTTCCACTACCGCAAGGAAGCCGGCAAGAATGTCGCCACGGTAACCGGCGACCAAGGCGGCTATGCGGTCGCCAACTACGCCAACTTCCCTTCTTCGAACATCAATGTGAGAGAGGGTTTTGCGGAAATCAACGTCCCGATCCTGAAGGACACCTTCGTGGACTCGCTGGACTTCAACGCCGCGGGGCGCGCGACCGACTATTCCACCTCCGGAGGAGTCCAGACCTGGAAGCTGGGTTTCACCAGCCAGCTTAACGAAGACATCAAGCTGCGCTCCGTCTGGTCGGTGGATATTCGCGCCCCAACCGTCCAGGATCTGTTCGCGCCTGCCAACGTCAATACCGGCAGCACCACAGACCCCAAGACCGGCCTGCCTGTGTCGATCATCAACAACGTGCTGGGCAATCCCACGCTCAGGCCCGAGGTTGCGCGCACCATCTCAGGCGGCATCGTCCTGACGCCGCATTGGATCCCGGGATTCACCTTCTCGCTGGACTGGTACAATTTGAACTTGACGGGCCAGATCGCCACCCTCGCCCAGAACTTCATCCTCAGCACCTGCACGGCGAACATCAACGATCCGGTGTGTTCCGCATTGGTGTTCAGCGGGCCGGGCGGCTCGCTCAGCATCATCAACCGGGTGCCGATCAACATCAACGCGCTCAGAACTTCGGGCATGGACATCGCGGCCAGCTATGCCACGGAGCTGTGGGACGGCACGCTGTCAACGTCGTTCAACGCCACCTATGTGGACGAACTCACCATCATTTCGCCCACCTCGGTGCCCGGTGTAGTCGATGTTAATGACTATGCCGGCGTGATGGGCGCTGGCGCTCCAGCGCAAACCTCAGGCTCGTCGAAATGGAAGGGCGTACTCTCGGCGAACTACAAGACCGGCCCTTACTCCTTCACGACCCAGGTGCGCTGGTATGGCTCGGCCATTCTCAACAATTTCTGGAACACCGGCAACCGGGCGGCCGCGGCGGCGCGGTGGACGGTCTCGGACGAGGTGTTCAATATCGATCCGACCGCCTATCTCGACCTTCGGGCTTCCTATGACCTGAACCCGGAAATCCAGTTCTTCGCCGCCGTTGACAACCTCCTGGACATCCCGCCGCAGATGAAGCCGGGCACTTCCGACGGCATCCAGTCTAACGGCGGTCCCACCCACTCGGTGACGCAATACGATCTGCTGGGCCGCGAAATCCGCCTGGGCATCCGCTTCAACTTCTAAAGGGGTACAGTACCGGCTATAAGAACCGCGGTATCCATGTGACCTTGCTTTATGGCCGCCGCCGCGCTGACGCCAAGTTGCCATGACTGACAGGCTGGACATGCGCCGCCTACTTTCGCCTGTCGGCGCGGAGCGGTTCTTCGCCGAGCACTGGCAGACGCGCATGGCGTTTCTGCCGCTGGCGGCGGACGACCTGGCGTTCATCCGTGAGACCATCGGCCCGCTCGATCCGGCGCGGCTGGCGGGCGTGGTGCGGGAAGGGGCCCAGGCTTGGCTGGCCAATGATTTTGTTGCTCACAGCGTCTTTCCGGTCGATCCCACGAACGCCGTGCAATTCCATGACATCGGCGCCACGCTCTATTTCGTCAATGTGCCGCTGCCCGCGTTGACCGAAAGCCTGGCGGATTTCCTGGGCGCGCCGCGCCGAAAAGTGATCGCCAGCCTGTTCTTCACCCCCGCCGGGGGCGGCGCGGTGCCGCATTTCGACAAGAACGAGAATTTCACCATCCAGCTCACTGGTGCCAAGCGCTGGCAGGTGGGCGAGACGCCGATGGTGCCCGCCGCGCCCGACGGCTATACGCTAGGTTCGTCCGTCATCACGCCCGCGCTCGCGCCGTTGCTGACTGAGGCGCGGCGGCCGCCGGAGCGGACAGTCGACCTGGAACCCGGCACGCTGCTTTATGTGCCGCGCGGCACGGTGCATCACACCGGGGCGGGAGAACCGAGCTGGTCGCTCAATCTGTCTTACAGCCCATCCATGTGGCTGGACTTGCTGCGGGTGGGGCTGCAGGAGCGGCTGGCCGCTTCGCCGCGCTGGCGCGGCATCGTGACTGGCGCGGGCGGTGATCCCGCCGCGCGGGACGCCAACCGCCTGCCCGAACTGCTGGCGGAATTGCGCGCGTTGCTGGACGATCCCAGAGAAGCCGAGGCGCTCACCCGCTCATTCCTCGACCGGCCCAACGGGTGAGACGATGAGACTGCTGATGAAGGTTGTCCTGCCCGCTACGACACCCGTCCTGGCCGCGCCGGATTTTGAGGCGCAATGGCGAGCCCTGCT
>DATHLY010000384.1:0-5466 GCA_035487655.1 Rhizomicrobium sp.
GCCCAGCGGCATCAGGTTGAAGACGGTCAGACCTTCGCCATTGTGCTGCCAATCGAACTGGCTGGGGAATTCCTTGAAGTACATTCCCAGCTTGCCGGCCGGCACGTCGGCGGTCTTGGCCGCCATATATTGGCGGACATGGCCTTCATAGGCCTTTTCGTACATCTCTCTCAGCACATCGTCGCCGCCCAGGGCATAGACGTGCGGCCAGTCATTGACATTCTCGATGGCGTCATCGGGACCGTCATCGCCGCCCCAGCGTTCGGTGGTTTCCAGCCAGCCGGTGGCTTGGTTGAAATAGCGGCGGAAAAACTTCACGCAGGCCGCGGTATGGGCATGCAGCAACTCGCGCTCCAACAGCGCCCATTCCGGCGGATCCACAGGCGTGTTGATGGTAATGGCTGTGTCCGCGGCGAATGCCTTCGCCGGCGGCAGCGCCAGGACCGCGGCGGAAGCCATCAGGAAGGAGCGGCGGTTGGCATGCATTTTCTTTCTCCCGGAACTCAACGATTTTTGTCCGATCCTAGGGATCGCCCGTGCCTGTCCGCCAATCCCAATCGGCTATGGATTGATGCGGCCCAAGCATCACGGATCAAGCGAGGCGAGATAGGCGGCAATGTCGATCCGCATGTCGTCGGTCATATTGGTGACTTCCGGCTTCATCATCGCGGCGCCCTCGCCATTGCGGGTTCCGGCCTTGAAGTCATAAAGCTGGCGCACCAGCCCTGAGGGCGAACGCCCCGCCAGTGCGGGGACCGAGCCGTTGCCCTTAAAGGAAGGACCATGGCAGGCGGCGCAGGGGAATGCGCCCGCGCCCGAATCCACCAGCTTTTTGCCGCGAGCGATCGATCCCTTGGGCACATAGGCGATGAAGCCGGACTTGGAGTCGCGCGCTTCGGTGCGTGCCAGATCTTGCGGCATTTCCAGGATGCGCTTGCCGATCGGCTCCTTGGCCCCAGCTACCACGACCAGCATGTTGCGCGCGGAAATATCGGTCTTGGGCACCGTGTCGGCTTCCACCACGCGAATCCATTTCTGGAATTTCACGTTGGAGAAATATGCGGCGGCGATTTTCACCTCGGCATCATTGGAGGCTTTGGCGACGGCCATCATGGCATTGATGGAGCCCATCTTGTCGGAAGATGATTTGCGCACGCCCCTTCGCATGTCGGCCACCTGCTGCACGATATAGTCGGCGGGCTGACCGGCCAGGGAAGCATTCTCCGGGCGGCCCTGGCCATTGGGCAAATGACAATAGCCGCAGGCAAAGACGTTGGGCTTGCGCCCATGTGCCACGATATCGGGCATCTTGGGATGGGAGGCGGGATACCAGTCCGGCACATTGAAGCGGTCGTTGGTGCCCTCCACGGTGAAGGTGATTTTGGTGCCCGGCAGGCGCAGAAGCTCTTTGGGGTCGGGTTGGGGCCATGTGCGGGTGGGAACCGGATAGGCCCAATAGGGCAGCGTTGCCTGCGCCAGCGCCGCGCTCCCCAGCAAGAGGCCAGAAATTCCCAGGAATATGAGCCCCTTGCGCATGCGTCTCCCAGACGATACTTCGACCGTTTTTTGCGCGATTGGATCGGAGTGGCGCATGAAAGCGGCCGAAAATCAACAACGCGAAATCAACCGCCGCCACCCATGTCCCATGATTCAATCAGCGCGACTCCGGCCATGATCAAAACACCGCCAACGGCCTTTTGTATGACGTTTCGCGCCGACAAATCCTCATGTCCCAATCTGGGGAAGAACAGGGTCAGAAGGATGGAGAAAAGGAAAACAAAGAAAGTCGTGGTGGCGGAGATGGCGGAAACCAGCGCCACTGGCGCCAGCAGCGAGGCATAGCGCACACCCAGCCCGCCTCCCAGGTTGATCAGCTCATTGGCGGCATTCACGCCGATCACCGCGCCGGGATTCTTGCGAAACAAAGTGATGAACTGCCTGCGGTATTTCGGCATCGCAACGATAGCCGCGCCGAACAGGCCTTCGCCGACAAAGGTCCAAAAGGTGGTGCTCCAGAATTCGTCCCGCACCGCGAAGAATTTGAACACCACGCTGGAAAGCGCCACCACGAACGTCGCCGTCAGCATCAGCATCACCAGCCGCGGCTTGAAGCGGCCCAGTCGCATGTTCTTGTCCAGCGCCAAGCCAATTGCCCCCAAAATCACCAACCCCGCGCCCAACATTTGAGGCCAGCGCGGCAATTCATGCAGGATGAGTGCGCCCAGCGCGAAAGTGAAAAGCGTGCTGGCCTGGAATAGAGGCGCGACGACCGAGGCCTCCTCGGTCTGAATGGCGCGCAGGTAAAACAGCATCGCGCCCATATAGAGAATGCCCGACAGCGTCATCACGCCGGTGGCTGTCCAGGGAAGCGCCAGCACGCGGGGGTCGAACAGCCAAATGACCGGAAGCGCGACCACCCCAAGAAAGGCGGTGAACACGATCAGCACGGCGGTATCGCTTTGCCTGAAATATTTATCGACCAGAAATTTGTCGATGTGAGTGGAAACCGCCCACAGGAGCGGCCCGGAAAAAGCGAAGGCTAACCACATTGAACCCCTCCGGCCTACGCATCGCAAGCGATGCTACGGCGGCCTGAGTTCGCTGCCGCTCATGCCTACTTCGGAATCAGCACGTCTTGCACTGCCACGCGGGCCGGAGTGCCCTTGTCGATCACCAGGGTCACGGACAGATGCACCTGCTCGCTGCCGGGGGCGGGGCGGGCATCATGCGGCGCCTCGCGCGGCACGATGAAACTGTCTCCCGCATGCAGGATTTTCACCGGCTGACCTTTGACATACAGTTCGAAAGTGCCCGAAAGCACTTCCGTCATTTCGACGCCGTGATGAATATGCGGCGTGACGCTCTCGCCGTCGCGCAGGGCACGGGTCTGGATGATGATCTCCTGATCCTTGCTGCCGGCCGGAACGTCATAAACCTGCCTGTCGGGCGTGGCCGGCACCGCCATCTGTCCGTTGGTCTGGGCAAAAGCGGCGGTCGAAGCCAGGACGACAAAACCGGCGATCATTGTTTTCTTCATGGAAGTTCTCCCCTTTTGAATTGGCGCCCGTTGGGCGCGGAAATTTGCGGCAGCTTGGCGCTTCGCCTCGGCTCTGGCAAGCGGACTCAGCGGGTTTAGCGCGATTCCAGCCAATGGACGCTGAAAAGCCGTTCCTCGTCGGTCCAGACAGCGCGGGGATTGAAGCCGGCACGGGCCGCCATCTCGCGAAAGGATTCGATGGTGTATTTGTGGCTGTCCTCGGTATGCAGCGGCTCGCCCTGCGCGAATTCAATCAGACTGCCGCGCAGGCGCACCCGCTGGCGCCGGAGGCTGACCAGGTACATCTCGATGCGCTGCGCGGCCGCGTTGTAAGGCGCGTAATGAGCGAACCCGCCCAGGTCGAAGTTCGCGCCCAGCTCGCGATTGGCGCGGGCCAGAAGATTCTTGTTGAACAAGGCCGTGACACCCGCGGCATCGTTATAGGCCGCGTGGAGCCGGGCCGGATCCTTCACCAGGTCCACCCCGATCAGGAGCCCGCCGTCATTCAACCCGGCCCGCATGCGACGCAGCAGGGCCAGCGCGGCCTCGGGCCTGAAATTGCCGATGGTGCTGCCGGGGAAAAAGCCCGCGCGGCGCGGATGGTCCGGCAGGACAGGGATGTCCAGCGGCTCGGAGAAGTCGCCGACCATCGGCCTGAGTGTCAGCGCGGGATAGTCCGCCGCCAGACTTTGTACAACGCCCGCAAGATAATCGCCGGAAATGTCCAGCGGTGTATAGGCGCGCGGATTTTGCAGGGCATCGAGCAGGATGCGCGCCTTGCGCAAGCTGCCTGCGCCGAATTCCACGATTTCGACGTCCGGTCCCATGAGCGCCGTGATCTCGCCGGCATGCCGCGCCAGGAGCGTCGTCTCGGTGCGGGTCTGGTAATATTCCGGCAGATCGCAGATCGCCTCGAACAGGCGCGAACCTTCTTCGTCATAGAAATATTTGCAGGCGATTTCCTTGGGCGTCTTGGCGAGGCCCGCAAGCAGGTTGTCGGCGAAGCAGTCTTCTTGCGGGCACCGTTGAAGGCGCGCGAGCGATGTATCCATTATGTGTCCTCCGCCAAACGGATTCCGGAAAATTGCCAGCGCGCCCCGCCCTCAAATAGCGAAGCGGTAGGGCAATTCGATAAAGCAAGCGCGCTCATGCGTCCTCCGCCAAACGGATTCCGGAAAATTGCCAGCGCGCTTGCGGTGGGAAAAAGTTTCTGTAGCTGGGGCGGACATGTCCGGGTGGCGTGGCATGCGAACCGCCGCGCAGCACCATCTGGCCGACCATGAACTTGCCATTATATTCCGCGGCGATGCCGTCGAATGGTTTGAAGCCTGGATAGGGATCGTAGGATGAGCGGGTCCAATCCCAGGCTTCGCCATAGTGAAAGCGGGAATTGCCGGCGTCTGTCGTCGCAATCGTTTCCCATTCGAATTCCGTGGCCAGCCGCGCGCCCGCCCAGGCGGCGTAGGCCGCCGCCTCATAAAAGCTGACATGTTCGACCGGGGCGTGCGGATCGAGCCTCTGTACGCCGGCCAGCGTAAAGACGCTTTCGCTCCCCCCATTGTCCTTGAGCCAATAGAGCGGCGCCTCCCAATTCTCCTCTTGCACGCGCGTCCAGCCATCCGAAAGCCAGAATTCCGAACGGCGATAGCCGCCATCGGCGATGAAAGCCTGATACTCGCCATTGCTCACCGGACGCGACGCGATGCGGAAGGGGCGCAACAGGACCTGATGGCGCGGGCGTTCATTGTCGAAGGCAAAGCCCTGGCCGTCATGGCCGACCAGCGACAGCCCCCCCGGATGTTCCAGCCATTCCAGTTCCTGCGGCGCGCGTGGCGCGATCGGTTCCGCGGCATAAGCGGGCAGGAGGGGATTCTGGAAAAGCGCATGCTTGATGTCGGTGAGGATGAGTTCCTGGTGTTGTTGCTCGTGATTCAGTCCCAGGGTGATGGCGTCATGGAGGCTTTCATCCGTGCAGATCTGCGCCATCGCCGCATCGACATGGGCGCGGTAGGCATGAACTTCCTTGAGGCTGGGGCGGGTCAAAAGACCGCGGCGCGGCCGCGAATGCCTCGGCCCCACGGCTTCATAGTAGGAGTTGAACAAAAAGGCGAAGCGCGGGTCGAAGGTTTTGTAGCCAGGCTGCCTGGTCAGGATCACCGTCTCAAAGAACCAGCTGGTATGCGCCAGATGCCATTTCACCGGACTGGCGTCGGGCATGGATTGGACGGCGCAATCCTCCGCCGAAAGGCCCGCGGCCAGGGCCATGCTGTGGGCGCGCACCGCTGTATAGGCATGGGCAGCGGAGAAGGACGGCAGGGCGGCGGCTTTCATCACAGATCCGTTCGACAGGCTCGCCGGGTGGCACCAAAGCCGGGGCCCAGCCAATCCAATTGTTCAACCTCAAGACCGCAAGAAGAGTTCCCCGCCTG
>DATHLY010000385.1:0-13565 GCA_035487655.1 Rhizomicrobium sp.
CGCCGATCTTGGGCGCCGCCCCCAGGGTGACGGGCGTGATCAGCCCGCTATAGCTCAGCAAGGTGGCCTTGCCGGTCTTGGGGTCCAGGATCGAGGTGTCGAAGATCGGATCCTCGGTGGCCGAGAAGAAGGGCGCGGAGCGGGTGATGCTGGGCTTGGCGCCGTCCATCGCCACCGTGGCGAGGGTGCCGTTGGAGCAAAGGGCCGAAAAGCCGTTGTTGGTATTGGTGAACATGGTGGCGCAACCCGGCAGTTCGATCTTCTGCTCGAACGCCTTCTTTTCCAGGTCCACCACATTGACCGACGAGGAAGGCTGCATGTTGTAGATCAGCGCCTTCTTGCCGTCGCTGGTGATCACCAGATTGTGGGTGCGGTTGCCGATCAGCATGCGGCCGGGAATGGCGACCTCCGCCACCAACTTCAAAGTCCGCACGTCATAAGCCAGCAGCATGTCCTGGCGCGTGCCGCGATCCAGCTTCGACCAGATGGTCTGGGCGACATAGAAATTCTTCCCCAGCGGATCGAAGGCGAAACTGTCCTGGCCATACATGTTGACCATGCCCTTCATCTTGCCGGTATCGCCGTCAAAGATGCGGGTACCGTCCGCCCCACCGCCGCGGTTGACGAAGATCCAGTGCGGCTGCACCGGGTCCAGCGTGCCGACACTGGGAATTTCCGCCTGCGGGATGGACACCGCGCCGGTGGGTGAAACTCTCTGGATGGGCGAGGCGATGCCGTTGGTCTGGGTCTGACCTTGGCCGTACGCCTGTGGCGCGAACGCCAGAACGGCGAGAACCGAGACCCGGAAAGCTGCCTTTGCGGATAAAAGCATGATGGTCCCCTCTGGCCCACTTAAGACTTTTTGTTGAGCTTTGGCCCGGACGGCCAGGGAGTCAACGCGAAAAAGTCGCGCGCGCGGCTGCGACCGATATCAAGGCCTGGAAAACGCCGCCCGAAGGCGGCCTTTTGTGCGATTCTGCTGTTATTTGCGCAATTCCATCAGGGCGACCTGCATCATCGCCCGGGCATAGCCGACATTATAGACCCAGCCGGTATAGCCGCCGTTCTTCTGGTCCTTGTCATTCTCCACGCTGCGGGGATGCTCGGGCATGATCAGGCGCTTGTAGTTGTTTTTGATCAGCTCCTTCATCACCGCCAGCATATTGTCGTCACCCTCGTCGTTCCAGACTTCGACATATTTCTCGTTCGGCTTGGTCAGTTTGACGTTGCGGAAATGGCAATGGTTGATGCGGTCGCGGCTGGCGAAATAGCGGGCGACCTCCACCGGGTCCTCGCCCAGTTCGCGGGTGACGCCGCAATCAAAGGTCAGTCCATTGCTGGGCGAATTGACCGTTTCGATCAACCGCTTCCAATCCTTGAGCGTGTTGAGCACCTGGCCCGAGCCGCGACTCATCTTGGGCGGCGGATCATTGGGATGCACGCAAAGCCGCACGCCGGCCTTTTCCGCCACCGGCACCAGCTCCTTAAGGAAATAGGTGAGGTTCTCCCACACCTTGTCGTAGCTGACGGAACCTTCCGATGGGATCGGCGGCAGATCCTTCATGCGATCGTAATCGAAGGACAAAAGGCCCGAGCCGCCACGGCCGGTGAAGACCTCCTTATAGCCTTCATTGGCGCGATGCGGGAAGAAGTCATACTCGACCACCGGCAGGCCGGCCTTGCCGGCGGCGACAATGGAAGCCTTGAGCTTGTTGATCATGTCATCGCGCCCCGGCAAGCCATGCACGACCTTCAGGAATTCCGGCTCCATGGCGCCGTTCTTAAACCAGGGCACCATCACAATGCCCAGCTTCAGGCCCTGGGTTGCCAGCAGATCCATGCGCTTGCGGAACCAGTCTTCGGTCCAAGGCGGCGGCGGCATATCGGGCATGTCCACGATATTGACGCCGATCTGCTTAATCTTCTTCATCTCGGATTCCGTGGGATCGGCAGAGATGTACATGGTGAGCTTGGGCGTGTCGGGCCCTTCCTGCGGCATGCCGCTGACATTGGATACCGCGGCATCCGCCCCGCCCATCGCGCCAACCAGCGCCGCGCCACCTGCCGTAGCCAAAAGACCGCGACGCGAAAGCACATTCTTATTATCTGTCATAATCGCCTCCCTTACGGACGGCTTTCCCGCCGCTTCTTGCTTAAAGCCTAAGCGCAACCACGTGCGACTGGCAAACCGCTTGCGATCGTGATCACGCCATCGGGCGTGCCGAGCGGCGGCGCATCTGGGCAGCCAAAACCAAAAGCGGCGCCGCGATACTGGCCAGCATGAAAGGCGCATAGAAAAGAAAGTGCCCGAGATTGAGCTGCGCGGGCTTGGGATAGATGACTGGCAGCACGAAATCGCGCCCGAAGGAGATCAGGATGTAGTTCATGCCGATGAAGCGCAGCGGCGGCCAGGCCGGTCCCAACGCCTTGACACCGCCGAAGGAGAGTCCCGCCAGGAGATAGGTGAAGAACAAGGCAATCAGGAAGAACAACAAGAGTCCGCCGGATAGCGGCACCCGTCCCAACACAATGCCCAGCCAGACGATCAGCCCGATATGCACCAGATGGGCGGACGCAAAGGCCAGGCCGAATTCGCGGCCATGACCGGCCAGGCTCGCCGGTCCAAAAAGCGCGGCCACGGCATTGCCGGCATAGGCCAGCCAGAACAACAGGAATGACCAGCGCGCCGTGAGCTCCAAAGCGAGCCGGATGCCCTTATTGTCCGCGCCTTCCGAGATCAGAACGGCGGCGGAAATCGCCAGCGCGACGCCGAACGCCGCTGCCATCCATGGCAAGGATTTTGGTGCCAGGTTTTTTTGCATGACGGCCTGCCCTTCGATCACTCTATGATTGCAGATGTGGTGTTGACAAGCCGAGGCGGGAAAGCTGCTAATGCGCCGCCTCGCATAAGCAAAAGCAAAAAGCGGGGGAGGGAAGGTCCATGCGAAAAAGTCTGCCGGCGCTCGTGCTGATGGCCTTGGTGCTTTCCATGCCCGTCCGGGCACAGGATCAGCACAGCAAGGTGCTGATCAACAGCGTCAGCAATCTTGCCACCGCGGATTGGAAGATCGGTTCCGCGGAGTGGGGCGGCAAGACGGCCTGGAGCGTCGCCTTGCGCACGCTGCATGGCGGCCGCCAGGAAGGCGTGCAAGTAATTGATGTGGACAATGGCGCCATGACGTTCACCATCGTAGCTAGCCGCGGCTTCGAGGTCTGGAAAGCACAGGTCGGCAAGCTGCGGCTGGGCTGGGATTCGCCGGTCCAGGAGATCATCCATCCCTCCTACATCCGGCTGACCGACAATGGCGGTCAGGGTTGGGTCGCTGGCTTTGGCGGATTGATGGTGCGCGGCGGGCTTGCCTCTTTCGGATCGCCGGTCCAGGACGGCAACCAGCAACTCACCCTGCACGGCCATGTCGACTATCTGCCCGCAAGTTTCGTCAGTGTGCGCTATGAGGCGCAGCCGGTGCCCAGGCTGGTGTTTCGCGGAGTGGTGGATGATGTCCAGACTTTTGGTCCCCAGCTGCGGCTGACCTCGGATATCTCGACCGTGATCGGCAAGCCGGAATTCGCGTTCGATGATACGATCACCAACCTGTCGGACGCAGCCCAGGAGATCGAGCTACTCTATCACACCAATTTTGGCACGCCGCTGCTGGGAGCCGGCGCGGAATTCGTCGCGCCGGTTAAGCAGGTGGCGCCGATGAATCCGGCCTCCGTCGTAGGCGACCTGAAAGACTGGAATCGCTATAGCGGTCCGCACACTGCGCCCTATACCGCCAAGGTTTTCAACATGCAGCTTTATGGCGATGCGAGCGGCCAAACCCAGGCGATGCTGAAATCACCAGATGGCGCAAGCGGCGTGTTGATGCGCTTCGACACGCATGGCCTTCCCTATATGTCGTTATGGAAGAACGAAATTACGCCCAAGGCCGGCTATGTCACGGGGCTGGAGCCGGGCACTGGCTTTCCCAATCCGCGGCCGGTGGAGCGCGCCGCCGGCCGCGTTCCCAAACTCAAGGGCGGCGGGACCTATCACGTGCGTCTGGCGATTTCGGGTCTGACCAGCAAATCCGAAGTGACAGACGCCGCCCGTGCCATCCAGGCGCTTGCGGCGGCGTCACCTGTTATCTCCAAGACCCCGACGGGGCCCTAGCTTGCTCTAATTCCGAACCGGCTTGTCCTTGACCGTATCGAACTTGCCCAGCAGGCAGGTCTGGCCGGAACGCAGCACTTTGAGACTTTGCTGGTTCTCGCAAATGTCTTCGTCGCCTCCCTGCAGGACCCACACAAAGCCCTCATAGCGCAGGTCGGTGCAAATGCCCTGCAGGTGGTTAACCAGCACGCGGCCGTCCTTCATCTTGAAGGTCAGCAATTTGCCGTCCTTGGAGTCGGTGCTGTAGATGTCCCGGGATTTGACGCACATATTGGCCGTTGCGGGCGAAGCGGCGATCAGCAACGCCATGATGGCAAGGATGGTTTTCATAGAGCCTCCAAACAACGCCCTCGCATCTGCCATTGTCCGCCAAATTCCGCACTATGACAAGTGTAATAGGGGTCCGCTGGCGGAGCGCCGGGGGACGCGCTAGATTCAACTGTCTCTCTAAAAATGGGGATCATGAACAGTCGGTTGCAGGAGCAAGTCGCCGCGATTTGGGCGCAGGCGTTGGGTGTCAAGCGTGTCACGGCGGATGACAATTTCTTTGCCTTGGGCGGTCATTCCCTGCTGGGCGTGAAAATGATCGCCGAAATCCAGGCAAAAACCGGGATGGAAGAAGAATTGAAGCTTTCCGACCTGTTGGAGTTCCCCACACTGGCCGCTTTCACCGCGCATCTGGAGAGCCTGATGGCGCCCAGCGAGGAAACGGGAAGTATCTGAGTTACAACCACGCCGCCGTCAAGACGAGATCCCCGTCGACGGCATAGCGCCCATGCAATTCTTGGCCGGAGCGCGCGGCGGCAAAGCCGTCCCTTTCCAGCGTGATGCGGATTTTCCGGAACGCAAGCGTTCCCGCGCAACCCCAAGCTTTGTAGCAAGCTTCCTTGGCGCTGAAGATCACGGTGGCGGTAACCATCTGCTCTGCGTCGTTTAGGCTCATGAGATGATGGCCCTCGTGCGCATCGAACAGGCGCGGCCACAAATCGGGCGTCACGCCGCCCACGCGCTCGGCATCCAGGCCTATGCCGGAAAATTGCCGCGCCGCGCAAACCATGGCCGCGGCATAGCCTTTGGTGTGCGTGATGCTGCCGGCAATGCCTTGCGGCCAAAGCGGCGCGCCGCTAGCGCTTCTTCCGATCACGACGTCACGATGGCCCAGTCTTTCAAGCGCCTCGCGGGCACAGGCGCGACCCAGCGCGAATTCGCGCCTCCTTTTTGGCGCGGCCTTTTCCACCAGGGCCTCCTCCAAGAGAGGAAGAAACACCGGCTGGCCCGCATCCTCCATCTCCACCCCGAACAAATCCGGCTCCAGGATGCGCGCCAAAAGCGGCATCAGACCGGAACCGCTTCCGCGAAAACCTCGAATAGCAGCGCCGTGAAGCTGCCCTGATCGGCCGGACTGACCGCGCCTTGATAGAAATGCAGCGAAGCCCCCGCTTCATGCTCCATATCGATCACATGCAGGAACAGGGGCGAGGAGCGGCGCGGCCAATTTTGCGCCGGCAGGGTCACGACGTCGGGCGGCCATGGCAGCGCCGCCGTGGTGTCGGGACCGGCTTTCTTCTCGGCCCGCTCCCGCGCCGTGCCGATGGAATAATAATTGAACACGCCTGGAATTTTGTTGGGAAAGCCGGGAGCTTCGATGCCCGGCCGCACAAAATGCGGCGCCCAGAAATGCAGGGAGGGGATGCGCAAGGCAAGAGCGGCGTCATATTCCGCCAATATGCCGCGCATGATGGTTTCGAAATCACAAGTCCGGGGCACCCGGATTTCCACCGCGTCGGCGCAGAACATCAACCCCACCATGTTGCTTAGTTCCAGCGAGGTGCGCTTGTCGCCCAGCACGCGAAGGGGAAAGCGTTCCATGCCTGACCAGCGCGCCATGGTGATGGAAAAGATCGTCAAATAAATCAGGAATGGCGTTACTTTCCAGGCATCCGCCAGGGCGCGCACCTTGTCCAACACGCGCTTGGGAATGATGAAATTCTTCACCACGCGGATGCCATTGCCCCACATCAGCGCAGCGCCGTCGGAAGGCGCCTTCATTACCGACTGGTCGTGATACCAGCGCCGCCAATATTCGATGAGTTGCGCGCCTTGCGGACCGGCGAGAAATTCCCGCTCGGCAAGCGAATATTCATTGTAGGACGCAGCTGGATTTGCCGGGGCTGCGCCATGGTCGAGTATGTCGTGAATCTCGTCCAGGACGATATTGCGCGTCCCCGCATCGGCGATCATGTGCGCCGAGGATAAGACCGCCAAGCTCTGTCCGTCCGGCAAAGCAAAGACCTTGGCGCGGGTCAGCCATTGACCCTCGATCAGATTCACCAGGGCGCAAAAGGCTTGCGCCCCTTTTTCCGCTGCCGTCGACGCAACCTCGGCGCTGAGACCCTGTAAGTCTTCCTGCTCGACCGCGAAAGTCTCGGCCGGATTGAGAAGGGCGTGCAAGGCATCTCCCTGCGCTTCGAAACGGACGCGCAGCGCCTCATAGCGCGTGATCACCTGCCGGATGGCCGCGGTCACGGCCGGCGCGTCATGACGGAACTTTCCCACCATGCCGATGTTGAGCGCCACCGGCTTGCCTTCCTCCGCGCCGCCGGCGAAAGCCCGCCACATCTCTTGCGCCACCGAAGGCGTGAGCGCCCCGCCCCGGCCTTCTGCCACGCGCAATCCGCGCGCCGCATGTCGGGCTTCAAGATAGGCCGCGATCTCGCTGCGTCGGGCACGCAGGGCCTGCTTGTCGCCCTCCGTCAGCGCGCCCTTGGGCGAGCGATAGCGAATTTCCCCGGCCAGGAGGGACAGGACGATACCCCGGCTTTCCAGCTCCGCGATCACGCTGGCGACGGTCATGCGGCTTGCGGCCTACCGGATCGAAACACCACAGAATTCCTCCCTCCCGGAGTTATGCCATGGCGGCGGGAGATGGGAAAGAAACCGGCGGATTAGAGAAGGGCACCAGGTATCGAGGCGATCTGGCTCTCCCAGCTCTCCTCGCTTTCGGTATGCCGCGGCGTGTAGCGGCAAAGGCCCATCACAAAACTGGGCTCGTCATTCTCGTTGGCCAGCGGAACAAACAGGTTTTCCGCGTTGAGATATTCCTTGCCTTGCAAATGGACACGTCCCACGAAGCGCATCGGCTGACCGCCGTCCAGGATCAGATCGGCGCAGACAACCCAGCGGGGCAGATGGTCGGCAGGTATAACCTCTTCCAACAACTTGCCAGTGCGGTCGCCCGCCATTGACGTCAGGCTGGTGCCCAGCAACCGCACGCGATAGCGCGATGGCGCCCGTTCCACTCGCTCCAGGATGATGAGATGGCGCAATACGTCCTTCAAGTCGCGCGGGGTCATTTCGGACCGTTTCGGCATGATTCGGTTGCCGGCCCTGCTGCGCCACAGGTTGAGCAGACGCTCATGGGTCGGGTCGCTGAAGGTCAGGCTGGGATCACAAACGTGATACCAGTGTTCCCGGGCAGCCCTTTGGTTAAGCGCCTTGACGGAATCGAGCACATTCATGGCCCAATTTTGGCTCGCGAATCATAAACAGCCGGTAAAGCATGGGCGGACTGGGCAATCAATCGGTCAGGCTGAATGCGGCTCAAACGACTCACCGCGCAACCTGCAATCTCCCGTTGCGGAACAGGGCTGATTCCACTGTCTACGCAGGCCATTGCTGAAAGCATTCACAACTTTGCAACACAATTCGTTAACCCGGGAAACCTAGCTATGGACTTGGCGGGCGGCCCCTTCCGACAGGGCCAGAGTGCCATGTCTCACCGCACGTTCACCATCCGTACAATTCCCTACGGCCAGACCATTTATCTCCCTCACCGAACCCCCTATATGGTTTCAACTTTCTTAATGGCGCGGCGGGCAAATGGCGCAGTCACACAGTAGATTGGTCCCGGACCATGACGTCCGCGCGGCTAGGCATGGCAAATACAAGCTGGACGAACTTGACCCGGCCCGAATCGCCAAGCATCTGGTCAGCTTTCAGCCCGATGAAGAGACAATCGTCAACATCCTCGCTACCGCGCGGTTGAGCATTCCCGGCATTGCCGACACGGAGGAAGTCCTCAAGGTCGCCCGTTACAACCCTTTCTGCGTCATGGCCCTCGCGCGCAAATCCAAATATGACCCGGCGGCCCCGGTGGCCGAAGGTTTTGTGGCCGCCCTGCCATTGAACGCGCTAGGTCTCAGGCTTTTGGCGCTCGGATCCTTCAACGCCACAAGTCCCGATTTGCGTCTATTGGCAAAGCCGGACGAACGGCCGACAGGCCTGTATATGTGGGGCGTCTATGCCCCGGGCCCCCTGGCGGCCGGGATTGCCTTGTTCATGGAAAGGGTATCATCGCCGCAATATGCCGGCGTCAGCCTCTATTCCCGCCCAAACACGGAAGTTGGGCGCAGATATAATGAGGTTTTGGGGCTTACCCAGGGTGTCACGGTCGACGGCATAGAAGCGCCCAATATTTGGATATTTCCCCGCAGCCCTCAGACGCCGCTCTATGACAGCTATGTTCCCAATTCAGGGGTGAAGAATATCGGCGTCACCGTCGCCCGGACGTTTGACGACCTGATGCGCGTCACGGCCATCCGCAGCGCGGTCTATATCGGCGAGCAGGAATGTCCCTATGACGAGGAGTATGACGGCAACGACCTGTCGGCGACTCATTTGATCGTCTATATCGGCGACGAACCAGCCGGTTGCCTGCGGGCGCGATTTTTCGCCGACTTTGTGAAGTTCGAGCGCATGGCCGTCCGCAAGGAGTTCCGGCACACGCGCGCGCTCTTCGTCCTCTGCCAGGCCGGCCTCGCCTATGCGCGCAAGAAGGGGTATCGCCGCGCCTATGCCCATTCCCAGATTCGGTTGGCGCGAATATGGCAGAAGCTCGGCTTTGTCCCCTATGAAGGCTCCCGGAAGTTTGTCTTTTCCGATTTCGAATATATCGAAGTCGCCGCCGAGCTGGAGCCCGATCCCGATGCTCTGAAAATCGGTACGGATCCCTACTTGCTCATCCGTCCCGAAGGGCGCTGGCACAAGCCCGGCATCCTGGAGAACTCCGTCGCCCGGTCCGTCACCAATCCCTCGGTCGCCAAGAAGCGCTAACCATTAACTGCCGTTTACTTACGTTGCATCACGCCCCGATCTGCGACCTGCGGTTGCTTGGGAAAACCCTCTCAAGTAGCTTGCTCTCGGAAGAGGCGCGTGCGGGGCGTCCGCATCTTCCGTTATAGGACATCCGTCGGGGGGACGAATGGAATTTCGCAGCCTGCTTGCCGCCCTTCCCGGGAAGAAGCGGGCCATTTATGTATTCGAGCGGGGCAAGACCGTCCGCCATCCCCATGCCGCGCTGCACGACGATGTGGTGCGGGTGCGCGAAAATCTGCGCGCCTGGGGCGTGAAGGCGGGGCGCCGCGTCGCAATCTATGCACCCAATTCCTATCACTGGCTGGTCCATGACCTGGCGCTTATTGAGCTTGACGCCATCTCGGTACCCTTCACCGACGATTTCGCGGGAAGGATTAATCAGACGCTGCTGGACCAGTACAACATCGCGCTGCTGCTGATCGCCAAAAGGGACGCGCGGCTATTTCCGCAAAAGCCGGCTCATGTCGCCTTCATCGATGCGGACAATAATAATGTCCGCGTCCTCGAGCGGCCTCCTTCCGGGGATCCGGATGAACCCGACCAGCACAGCTTGGTATTCTCTTCCGGCTCGGCCGGCGGTCTCAAGGGGTTGGTCATCAGCCGCAATGGCGTGGAAGCCACGCTGCCTCCGATTTTCGAAGCCCTGGACGTGACCTCCAAGGACAGGCTGATGCTGTTTCTGCCCATGTCGAACTTCCAGCAGCGCAATATGTGCTATGCGGCGCTGTGGTATGATTTGGACCTCATCATCACCGACTATACTCAACTGTTCGACGCCATGCCGGCGCTCAATCCCACGGTGCTGCTGGGGCCGCCGGTGCTGTATCAGATGTTCCATGCCGAATATCAGAAATATCCCAGCTGGAAAAAGTCCCTCTGGTCGCTGTTAAGCTCCATCCTGGCGCTGGTGCCCTCCGCTTTGTTGCGACAGGAAATGGCGCGCATCCTGTTCCGCGACTTCTACAAGCAGTTCGGCAATAGGATTCGCCTCCTGACCACCGGCATGGCGCCGATCCGGCGCAATCTGGGCAAATTCTTCGAGCGCCTGCAGCTGCCCTTGTGCGAATCCTACGGCATGGTCGAGGTGGGATCGATCACCTACCGCCCACCCACCTCAAGGGACTATGGCTCGGTCGGAAAGCCGCTCAGGGGCGTAACCCTCTCCTTCACGCCGGACAATGAAATCATCGTCAGCCGCGAGACGCCGATGACTTCGCGCTATTTCCAGTGTGCCGATGGGGAGAATGAGCGCACCTTCTTGGGCTCCGGCCGTATCGCCACCGGCGACATGGGCCGGCTGGACGAGAGCGGCAACCTTTTTCTCCTGGGGCGCAAGAAGGAGCTTTTGATCACGCCCGGCGGGCTGAAGGTTCATCCCGAAACAATCGAGCAGGAACTCAACAACAGTCCCGACATCGCGCATTCCGTCATCTTCCTGAAACCGCACGCCACACACCTGACCTGCGTTGTGGATCTTGTTCCGCCGGGCGACGAAGCCGCACGGGTGCGCGTGAAGGAATTCGCCAACCGGTTGCCCTCCGCCAAAAAAGCCGCCCAGTTCGTGGAAGTGATCTTCGCCGACGCGCCTTTCACCGCGGAAAACGGCATGCTGCGTCCCAACATGAAGATCGACCGCAAGGCGATCGCGGCGCGGTATCTCTAATCGACCAGCGACATCACGCCGTGCGGCTGGGTTTTATGGCACAACCACACAATGGCAATCGCCAGCACGCACAACCACGCCGAAACGGTGAACATATCCACCGAGGCCAACAGATAGGCCTGACCGGTCATGGCGCGCGTCACCGCCGTCTTGGCCGCAAGATCGGGCAGGCCCATATCGTGCAGCGCCTGAAGAGCGGTGTTGAGCGCCGGCGCAAAGCCCGAGGTGAGATCGGTCATATGGCTTTGGTGCATGACCGCCCGCCGGTCCCAAAACGTGGTGACCAGGGACACCGAAAAGCCGGCGGCGATAATGCGGGCGAAATTCGCCAGGCCCAAGGCCGAGGGAATTCGCACTGACGGCACGCCGTCCAGCAGGATGCTGACAGTGGCGATGAAGTACGAGCCCGATGATATGCCCTGGACCATCAGTGGCCATGCGATATCCATAAAGCTGGCATCCGCGGTCAGCGAGGCGCGCATCCAGTAGGAGAGTGCCGAGGCCGCGAAAGCGATGGTTGCGATCCATCTGGCGTCGAAGCGCTTCATCAGCCAGGCTGCTATCGGAGTCACGAGAACCGCGATGACCCCGGTGGGCGCCGACACCAGGCCCGCCCAGGTCGCGGTGTATCCCAATTGGGTCTGAAGCCAGAGCGGGATCAGAAGCATATTGGCCAGGAATATGCCGTTGCTCAGGCAGAATACGAACGTACCCAGGCTGAAATTGCGATTGCGGAACAGGGAGAGATCCACAATGGGATGCTCCTCGGTCAACTCCCATAGCAGGAAGGCGATGAAGCCGAGCAGCGCTATGACCGCCAGCACGATGATCCAGGTGGATTCGAACCAGTCGGCATTCTTGCCGGTGTCCAGCATCACCTGCAGCGCGCCCGCCCATATCATCAACAGGCCCAGCCCCACCATATCGATGGGCAGTTTGCGCGTGGCGGTTTCCCGGTCCCGAAGACCGCCCCAGCACAGGGCCGTCACGATCAATCCCACGGGCACATTGATCAGGAATATCCAGCCCCAGTGCCAGGAATCGGAAATATAGCCGCCCAGGATCGGCCCGCAGATCGGCGCCACCAGAGTGGTGATGGACCCGATCGCCAAGGCAGTGGTGCGCCGCTCGCGGGGAAAAATCGACAAGAGCAGGGCTTGCGATCCGGGAATGACCGGTCCCGACAACGCGCCCTGCAGGGTGCGGAAAAACACCAGGGACTCCATGCTCCAGGCCAATCCGCAAAACAGCGAGGCAATGGTGAAGCCCAACATCGACAGCACAAACACCTTCACCACGCCGTAACGGTTCATCAGCCAGCCGGTGATGGGCACGGCTATGCCGTTTGCGACGACAAAGGAGGTGATGATCCAGGTGGACTGGTCGGTGGAAGCCCCCAGATTGCCCGCGATGGTGGGCAGCGAAACATTGGCGATGGTGGTGTCCAGCACCTGGGTGAAGGTGCCCATCGCCAGCGCAAATGCGGTCAGGGCCAGGGCGAGCCCCTTGAGCGGCGCCTGCGGGTTTTTGCCTGCCGCGCTCACCGGCCCCTCATCGAGCCTGCGCGCTGTTGGCGGCCAAAATCTTCTTCACCAAGGCGTTCACTTTGGCATCGACATTTTCGCCGGTATTGCCGCGCATCACGCCAACAGCCGCCGCGTCGGTGGCGCGCGGACCGGACTGGTCACGCACATCCACGCTGGCGGTGACACTAAGGCCGACGCGCAGCGGATTGTCCTTGAGTTCGGCGGGTTCCAAGGCGATGCGCACCGCCACACGTTGCACGATCTTGATCCAGTTTCCGCTCGCATTCTGCGGCGGCAGGATGGAAAAGGCGCTGCCCGAGCCGGCGCCCAAGCCCGCCACCCGGCCGTGAAATACGACCTTGCCGCCATAGATATCGGTGGCGATCTTGACCGGCTGGCCGATGCGCATCCGCGCCAACTGGACTTCCTTGAAATTGGCGTCCACCCAGACATTCGACAGCGGCACCACCGCCATCAGCGGCGCGCCCGCATTGACCCGTTGGCCAACCTGCACTGTGCGCTGAGCGACGATCCCGTCCACGGGCGCCACGATTTTCATATGCGCCAGGACAATGGCCGCGGCGCGCAGCTGCGCCTCGGCTGCCAGCACATCGGGATTGTGCGCCACATCCATGCCCGCAATGCCGGATTGGGCCTGGGCCAGGCCGCCGCGGGCAGAATTGACCGCCGCTTCCGCCGCCTGGACCGCGTCGCGGGCATGGCCCAACTCTTCGCCCGACACCGCACCGGCCAGGGCCGCCTGGCGCCGCTGATAATCGCTTTTCGCCTGGGCGAGCGCGACTTCGGCCTGCTCGAGCTGTGCCGAATAGGAATCGGCGCTGGCGAACGTACCGCGCACGGCGCGAGCGGCGCGCGCCAGGTTGGCTTCGGCGGCGCGCATGTTCACTTGTGCCACCGAGGGATCCATCTCGATCAAGAGTTGGCCCTGGTGCACCTGTTGGGTATTGTCGGCATAGAGCGCGGTGACGGTGGCATTCTCCCGGCTGGTGACGGCCACGATATTGCCGGCGACATAGGCGTCGTCGGTGGATTCGCTGAAGCGGCC
>DATHLY010000386.1:0-3249 GCA_035487655.1 Rhizomicrobium sp.
AGGTGCGGCGCACATGCTCGACATTCAATAGTTCAGCCATGACAACCTCCGGAGCGTCGGCGGACCCCTGGCCCGCTAGCCGCGACCAATGAATCAAGTTAGCCGGAATTTGCGTTCGGCGTACCAGTAAAGCGGACGCCACAGAATTCGGTTCACCACCACCACGAAAAAGCTCATGACCGCGATGCCAAGCACCACATGCCGGAAATCGCCTGACGCGGTAGCGTCGGAAATATAGGCACCCAAGCCGTGGGCATGGAGCGTTGTCTTGCCCCAGCTTGCCACCTCGGCCAGCACGCTGGCATTCCAGGCGCCGCCGGATGCGGTGATGGCGCCGGTGACGTAGAAGGGAAACACCGCGGGCAGGGCCACTTTGCGCCACCATAGCCAACCATGGACGCCGAAATTTTCGGCGGCGTCGCGCAATTCCTTGGGCATGGCGGCGGCGCCGGCGATGACGTTGAACAGGATGTACCACTGGGTGCCCAAGATAATCAGCGGCGACAGCCAGATGTCGGGGTTGAGGTCCCACAGCACGATCAGCGACACCACCAGCGGGAACAGCAGGTTGTTGGGAAAGGCCGCCAGGAACTGCGCCACCGGCTGCACGATCTGGGTAAGCCTGGGGCGCAGTCCCACATAGATGCCGATCGGCGTCCAGACCAGGCTGGCGATGGCGATCAGCACCATCACCCGCAGCATGGTGATCAGGCCAAGGCCCACCGTGGCGCCCAGGTCGGACCAGCCGAATTGGCCATGGGCAAAACCGTAGATGCGGAAGGCGCCGTAAAGGCCCAGCAGTGCCAGCAGCACATACCAGAGGATATCAGCCAGCCGGCTATCGATTTCCTGCGTGGCGGCGCGCAGTCCGAAGCTGGGCGGCTGCCAGTGATAGGACCAGCGCATCATCTGCTCGAAAGGCTGGGTCATCAGGTCCAGCAGCCGGGAGCGGCGATAGACGTCCAACGCCCAGGATTTTGGCTGGTCTTCCGACTGCTCTTCATCGATGCGGAAGCGGTCGGCCCAGGCCACCAACGGACGGAACAGGAGCTGGTCGTAGATCAGGATCACGACCAGCATGGCCAGGATGGCTTCGAAGATGGCGGGCAGATTCTTCTGGGCGATGGCGACCGCGATCCAGCTGCCGACCCCAGGCAGCGCGATATTGGTCTGGCCTACGCTAATCGCCTCCGACACGGTGACGAAGAACCAGCCGCCCGACATGCTCATCATCATGTTCCAGATCAGGGGTGGAGTGGCGAAAGGGGCCTCGATACGCCAGAACCGTGCCCAGGCCGAAAGCCCGAACATCCGGCCCGCTTCCTCCAGTTCGGGCGGCACGGTGCGCAAGGACTGGTAGAAGCTGAAGGCCATGTTCCAGGCCTGGCCGGTGAAGATGGTGAAAACGCAAGCCAGTTCCGCGCCCAGCACCCGTCCTGGCGACAGCGACAAGAACCAGACCACGGTCACCGACAGAAAGCCCAGGATCGGCACCGATTGCAGGATGTCCAGCAAGGGCACCAGCAGCACGCCGGCACGCGGGTTCTTGGCCGCCCAGGTGGCATAGACGAAGGTGAAGCCTAGCGAAACCGCCATGGCGATCAGCATGCGAAGCGCGGTTCTCAGCGCATAGCCGGGCAGATCCCAGGGGTTCAGGAACAGGGCATGACCGGTGACGGAACTCAGCGGCCGCACCAGAAAGCGGCTGGCATCGGCAAAGGCGATGATGAAGCCAAGGACCAGGATCGCCGCCAGCAGATCCCAGCGGCTGGGCAGCAAGCGACGTGCTTCGATCGAGACGGGCGGCAGGATTTTCATGTCCGGCGTGCCTCGAGGGGCGGGTCTTGGTTGAGACGATTATTCGAGAACCGGATAGGCGGGTTCGCGGCGAGTGGCAACCACTTTGAAACGCTCGATCACGTATCAGGAGCGGATGGGACATTGAGACGCGCGGGTCTGGAATGCGATGTGCGGTTGATGGTGCGGTCCTGGCGGATGGGCTACGGACAAGATATTGTTTACGTTGTCAATTTCACTCCACAGCCACGCTCCGCATTTCTGCGGCCGTTGGGTAGCGGCTATTGCGCCACAACATGAAATCAGCGTAAAACCCCCCAACTCGGGAAAAAACGGTGGTTTATCCGCTGGTTAGCCCCCAGTTCGGGTATAAGTACGGTATAGTAAATTTTCACGGGCGGAACGGCGACAGGTTCATGACGCAAGGCGCGGCCAACGAGGGGACGAAAGGCGGGTTCACCGCTTGCGCGTCTTCACGCGTCCACACTCAGCGTCCTTCCCTCGGTTCTTCGCACACGCTTCTTCTTCTTAGCTGCCCCTAGGCGCCGCAGGTCGCGCGAATGGTTCGCGCGTCCGGTGTTTAGGGGATCAAGGCACAAGGAGAATGGAACCGCTGTGGGCGGTGAACAGAAGGGCATCATGTCATGACCAATACTAAGATCGATACCACGCCGATTCAGATATTCGACACCACCTTGCGCGACGGCGAACAGTCGCCCGGCGCGGCAATGACGCATGAGGAAAAACTCCAGATCGCGGAATTGCTGGATGAGATGGGCGTGGATGTCATCGAGGCCGGCTTTCCCATTTCCTCGCCCGGCGACTTCAAGGCGGTGCAGGAGATTTCCAAGATCGTCAAGCGCGCATCGGTCTGCGGCCTGTCGCGCGCCGGCTTCAAGGATATTGACAGGGCCGGCGAGGCGCTGAAGGGCGCGCATCGACCGCGCATCCATACCTTCATTTCCACCAGCCCCGTCCATATGAAACACAAGCTGAATATGGGCGAAAATGCTGTCCTGGAAGCGGTGGGGGCCAGCGTGACGCGGGCCCGCAATTTCACGTCCGAAGTGGAATGGTCGGCGGAAGATGCGACCCGCACGGTGCCGGATTTCCTGTGCAGATGCGTGGAAGTGGCGATTCACAGCGGCGCCACGGTGATCAATGTGCCGGATACGGTGGGCTATTCCACGCCGCAGGAATTCTTCGACATCATCACCATGTTGCGGGGTCGCGTGCCCAATGCCGACAAGGTGATCTTCTCCACCCATTGCCACAATGACCTGGGCTTGGGCGTCGCCAATTCCTTGGCCGGTGTTCTGGCGGGCGCGCGGCAGGTGGAATGCACCATCAACGGCATCGGCGAGCGCGCCGGCAATGCCGCGTTGGAAGAGATCGTGATGGCGCTGAAGGTGCGCAAGGACATCATGCCCTTCACCACCAACATCAACACCA
>DATHLY010000387.1:0-2562 GCA_035487655.1 Rhizomicrobium sp.
TAGGAGGCGATGTTCTGGAAATAGGCGAGCGGCAGCACGCCGCGTTCGCGATAACGGTCGAACACGACCAAATCGAAGGAGCCCAGCTTTTCCTGGAACAGTTCGCGCGCGGGAAAGGCGATCAACGACAGCTCGTTGATAGGCGTGGTGTCCTGCTTGTCCGGCGGGCGCAGGATCGTGAAATGGACCAGGTCCACGGATGGGTCGGCTTTGAGCAGGTTGCGCCACACCCGCTCTCCGGCATGGGGTTCGCCCGACACCAGCAAGACGCGCAGCCGGTCGCGCACGCCCGAAACCGTCACCACCGCATGATTGTTCTGCTGGGTCAGTTCGGCGGGTCCGGGCGCGGCCGAGAGCTCGATCAGATTTTCACCTTCATGCGACACCGGCAGGCGCAGGTCGGTGTCCTTTCCCACCGGCACCAGGCGCGAGCCGAACGGCTTGCCGTCGATGCGGACGTCCAGGACCGCGCTGGTCTCGCCGCTGCCGCCCAGATCGTCCACCCGAAGCCGCAAGGTCGCCCATTGCCCGACAATGGAAAAGCGTGATGCGTTCAGCACCGTCAGCTTGCGGTCGCGTTCGCCGCGCGAACCCGCCACCAGCACTTGCAAGGGCGCGTGCAAGGAAAGAGCCTCCGGTGAAGGCGCGTCATGCACTTCGCCGTCGGTGATCAGGATGGCGCCCGCCACCCGTCCTTGCGGGACATCCGCCAGCGCCGCGTTCAGGGCGGCAAAGGCTTGGGTACCGTTATTCTCGCCCGTCGATGTGGTGGTGACACTGGTTTCGCGAACGATCAGGCCGGGCTGCTGCGCCAACAAGCGCTTGACCTGCGCCCGCGCGGCTTCGGCCTGACCGGCGCGCTTGCCCAGGCTCATGCTTTGCGAGCGGTCGGTGACGATCACCGCCACATCGTCAAGCGGCGCGTGTTTTTCCTTGACCAGCAAGGGTCCGGCCAGCGCAAACAGCAAAACCGCAAATGCCAGCCCGCGTGCCCAGCTGCCCCTGGCCCTCATCGCGAAGCCGTAGAGTGTGATCAGCAATGCCAAGCCGATCATCACCCACAAAAGTGTGAGCGGGACGACAGGCGCGAAAGCCAGCCTTGTCATTGCGGACCCCGATCATTGCCCAGCCGCTGCAGCAGGGCCGGGGCATGCACCACATCGGTCTTGTAGTTGCCGGTCAGCGCATACATCACCAGATTGACGCCGAAGCGGAATGCCATCTCGCGCTGCAACTCGCCGCCCGGGGAAGGCGTGAACTGAAAATGGCCGTTTGCATCCACCGCCCAGGCGGCTGCCCAGTCATTGCCCCCGATAATGACCGGCGACACGCCGTCACCGCCGCGCGCCGGCGGCGCGCCGTTTTTGGGCGCGGGCGGCAGCGCCTCCACCCACAAAGTGCCGCCTGTCCAGCGGCCCGGAAAATCGCGCAAGATATAAAAGGTCTTGGTAAGGACATGATCGGCCGGCACTTGCTCCAAGGGCGGCAGGTCCAAACTCGCCGTCAGCCGCCGCAGCGTCAGTTCGCCGGGCGACGCCTCCCCGCGCACCGCGCCCAAGGTGAAATCGCGGGTATCGAACAGGATGGTGCCGCCATTGCGCAAATAATCGCCGATGCGCGACAGACCCTTGGGCGAGAGGCTTTTCTCGCGCGGATCGATCGGCCAATAGAGCAGAGGATAGAGCGAGAGATCGTCCTGTTCCGGATCCAGGCCGATCGGCTCCAGCGGCTCATAGGATGTGCGCGCCCTCAACACCAGTCCCAGCCCTGTCAGTCCGGCCTGGCTGACGGAATCCACATCGTCCAGCCCAGTCTTCACATAGGCAAGGCGGGTATCCAGCGCCGCTTTCATATTCGTGGCTTCGTCGGCGCGCGCGTGCGGGGCCGCCAGAACCAAGAACGCCACAGAAGCAGCGGCCGTCCATCTCAGCTTGCCCGGGGTGAATCCACGCAACCACAAGGACAGGAATGCATCCAGCAACAGCAGCAGCATGGCGGCGGCAAGCAGATAAGGCTCCAGCGCCTTGGCATGGGTGTTGCCGTACGCTTGCGCGCCACCGATCTGAAGCGGCGCAAGCCGGTCGTTGACGTGCAGGACATTGAGCGCGCTTTCCACCTCATGCGCGCCATAAAGGCCGGGGGGATGCTGAGGCGAAACGCGGACACGGGAGAACTCCTTGGCCGGAACCGGCATGGCATCGGCGGGTGGCGACATGGCGTGACCGAAACCATCCAGCAGCGAAACCGGCGGCAGGCTGGTCAATCCCGCCAGGTCGCGCGCCGGCGTTCCCGCGGACAGCGCCAAAAGCCGCTTGAGCATGTCCACATAGAGTCCCGACATGGGCAGGGTCGACCAGCCTGGACTGGCCGAGGTGTGAATGAGCACGATCCAGCCCGAACCAATCGCCTGGGCAGTGATCAAGGGCGTGCCGTCGGTCAGCCGTGCCCAGGTGCGGTTTGCCAAATCGGCCGAAGGCTCAGGCAGAATCTGGCGCGTCACCGTGACTTCGGAGGCGATCTCCAGTCCGTTGAAGGGACTCAAGGAATCGAACGGCGCCAGAT
>DATHLY010000388.1:0-2397 GCA_035487655.1 Rhizomicrobium sp.
TTCCAGAGCTTCGCCCTGCTGCCGTGGCTGACCGTGCAGGAGAACGTCGAGCTGGGGCTGAAGGCGCGCAACGTGAGCCGCGAAGAACGCCGGCAGCGCGCCCTGGCCGTGATCGACATGGTCGGCCTCGATGGCTTCGAAAGCGCCTATCCGCGCGAGCTGTCGGGGGGCATGCGCCAGCGCGTGGGCTTTGCCCGCGCGGTGGTGGTGCATCCCAATATTCTTCTGATGGACGAGCCCTTCAGCGCCTTGGACGTGTTGACGGCGGAAAATCTGCGCACCGACCTGATCGAGCTTTGGGGCAACGGCAAACTGCCGATTAAAGGCATCATTCTGGTCACCCACAATATCGAGGAAGCCGTGTTGATGTGCAACCGGGTGCTGTTGTTTTCGTCCAATCCCGGCCGGGTGACGTCGGAGATCAAGATCGACCTGCCGCAGCCCCGCGACCGGACAAGCCCCGTATTCGAAGATTATGTCGACCGCATCTATGTCGAAATGACCGCGCGGCGGGTGGAGCGCATGCGCCAGGCCCAGACCCAGGGCACGGCCGCCATCGAAATGCCGCTGAATCACGTCTCGCCCAACCAGATTTCGGGCCTGATCGAGGCGCTGGCCGCGCCTCCCTATGACGGCAAGGCCGACCTGCCCGACATCGCCTATGAGCAGGAACTGGAAGTGGACGAGCTCTTCCCCGTGGCCGAGGCCATGCAGCTGTTGCGCCTGGCGGATGTGGAAGGCGGCGATATCAAGCTCACCCATATGGGCAAACGTTTTGCCGATGCCGAATTGAACGAGCGCAAGGAAATCTTCTCCCGCTCCATCGTGAGCAATGTTCCGCTGGCCGCCCATATCCGCAAGGTGCTGGACGAGCGCGCCAGCCACTCCGCGCCCAAGACCCGCTTCCTGGATGAGCTGGAAGACCATATGCCCGAGGATGCGGCAGAGGAAACTCTCAAAACGGTGGTGTCGTGGGCTCGGTTCGGCGAGCTATTCAGCTACGACGACGACTCGGCAATGTTCAGCCTGGAGAATCCAACGTAAGGCAGGCTGCCACTCAATTCCTCTCCCCTTGTGGGAGAGGAAGAAAAATCACCGGGTTAGCGGACCGGCAGCGACGCTCAACCCGTTGATTTTTCAGATGAGGGGTGAGTCATTGGCTACGCATCCCTCACCAGCAAAATCTAGCACATGGCTCCGCATGCGCTTCGCTAAGTGCAAGATTTTGCGTCCTCTCCCACAAGGGGAGAGGAGATCAGGCCGACAACGCCGTCCGGCGGCGAACAATCCTCCCCGGCGGCAAAATCAGCCGCACGGCTGTGCCCTTGTTGAGCGCGCTTTCGATTTCCAGCTTGCCGTCATGGCATTCGATCAGCGACTTGACCAGCGCCAGACCCAGGCCGGTGCCTTCGGCATTGCGGGCAAATGGTGAGGCGACCTGGCGGAACGGCTCCAGCGCCACCGGAATCTGGTCCGGCGACATGCCGATGCCGGTATCGCGCACAGTCAAGACGAAGCTGTCGTCTTCGGCCTGGTGCGCGCTGATATGCACGGCGCCGCCCGGCGGCGTGAACTTGATGGCATTGGAACAGAGATTGAGCAGCGCCTGTTTGAAGCGCAGCCGGTCCACAATCACATTCGGCACGCCCGGCGCCATCTCGAAGGTCAAGCGCAAGCCCCCTTCATGCGCCTTGCCGCGGGTCAAGCGCACGCATTCCGCCACGATATCGGCGGGCGCGATCTCTTCCATGGCCAGTTCGAACTTTCCCGCCGCGGCCTTGGAAAGGTCGAGAATGTCGTTGATCAAGGCCAACAGATGCTTGCCCGCGCCATGCACGTCATGGGCATATTCGCGGTAGCGGGGATGGCCAAGCGCGCCCAGCATCTCGCTGCCCAGCACTTCGGAAAATCCGATGATGGCGTTCAGGGGCGTGCGCAACTCATGGCTCATCAGGGCCAGGAAGTCGCTCTTGGCGGCGTTGGCGTGGGTTTCGGCCTGAAGCGCGCGCGACAATTCTTGTTCCCGGGCCTGCAGCAGCTTGACTTTGCCCTGCAGCAGCGCCTCGCCCGTGCCCACGCCCAGATAGCGGCCGCGGCGGGTCACCACAAAACATTCGATCAGGGCGTGGGGATTTTCCACCAGCAAGGTCGCCCCCAGATCGGCCAGACGCACATCGGCGTCCACCACCAAGGGATTGCGGGTGGCCAGCTTGAGGATGGATTTGCGGCTGAACAGCTCGGGAACATATTGCTTGGCATAGCCGGCGAAGAAGATGAAGCGGTTGACCAGTCCCAGCACTTCCCCTGTGCGGCTGTCGAGGATGGCGGCGGCCGGCACCGCGGGATGGGCGATGAACCAGTCGAACACCTCGCCGCAGGTGGTGCGTTCACTCAGTG
>DATHLY010000389.1:0-2209 GCA_035487655.1 Rhizomicrobium sp.
CGCCCCACACGCCTTGGGCATAATATTCGAGGGCGTCATTGCCCAGACGCGGCGAGGTGTAGAGCGCGGTGGCGTGGTCGCTGCCGCCCAAACTGTCCGCGTCCAGCAGATAAACCACGGCATCCTTGGACGAGGTGGCAACCAGGTCATGACCCTGGAATCGGAAGACCAACGGACTGCCCGAGCCCAGGTCCAGGTCCCTGGCATTCAGCGCCTTCCAGCTGCCCGGAATGAAATAGTCCGGCGCGCCATCCGCCCTTGGCGGGACCGCAAGAACGGCATTGCCGTACAGCCCCTTGTCGGGATCGCGAGGGCCGTCGGCAGTCTGCACATAAACGCCTTTGGGGCCCTTCACCGGGCCGCCTCGCCCCCAGGGACCTGCCGGGCGGCTCTTGCCTGTAAAGAATCGCGTCAGGACCGGATGGACAGGATCATGGACATCCATGGCCGCGACGGTGCCGGGCTCGATCGGCTGCTCCGCCGTACCGCCGCAGCCACGCCCTGCCGCGGTGTAGACGACGCCGTCGATCAGATTGAGACTCCAATTGCGGCTGAAGGGGGCCACGAATTGCGCGGGCGTCAATCGGTCCGCGCCGTCGCCAAGGGCTGAGCCACGCAACTTGCCATCGCTGGTCGTGAAATAGATCACGCCCTTCGCCTTGTCGATCACCGGCGTCGCCTGTTCGGTGTTGGAGCAGTTCACATTGGCGGCATGCGGCGGCTTGAGATCATTGGGGAAAGTCCTGCGCCAAACCGTTGCGCCGGTGGCGGTATCCAGCGCCGACAAGGAATCATCCATGCCGATGGTGAACAGCAGGTCGCGCTTGCCTTGTGGCGTGGCGACGCCGGTCGCGATCAAGGGCGAGGTCAGGCTGGAGAGCGCCACATCCTTGGTGAGGACAGGAAGTTGGGCCTGCCACAACAATTTCAACCGCGACACGGTCTTGGGCGAAAGGCTGTGCTCGTCGCGATTCCAGCCGCTGCGCTCCGGATCGTGGCCGAAGGTCAGCCACTCATTAGCGCTGGCTGCGCCGCTGGCCGCAAGCCACAACACCAGCAGCGCGATACCTCGAACCATGCTTCCTGCTCTCCCCTGACGCGAACTTCAGATGCCGCGCATTGTTTGACGTCATCCTAGCATCGAGCTGCCGGTCATGGCAGGGCGAAAGCGGTCACCTCGTCCGCGCCGGCCGGCTCGCCCCAGAAACCACCCGTGGTAACCGCGGCGATGTATTGTTTGCCGCTCTTGCCCTGGTAGGTCAGCGGCGTGCCATAGAGCGAGGCCGGCAGCCGATAGGTCCACACTTCCTTGCCAGTCTTGAGATCAAAGGCCCTGAGCCGCTTGTCGTCGGTGCCACCGATGAAGATCAGCCCGCCGCCGGTGACGATGGGCCCGCCCACATTGGGCCGGCCGGTGTTGGGATCGGCCAGCCCATCGGTCACACCCAACACGCTGTGCCATAGGATGGCGCCGCTGTTTACATTCACCGCATACAGTTCGCCCCAAGGCGGGATCTGACAAGGCATGCGCGAAACCTTGTCCCAGAACCATTGATAGCCATCGCGCATGTCGTAAGTACCATCGGGTTTGCGCACCATCACCTGCGGCGAGGCCATGTTGGAAATGCTGAGGATATAGGTGCCGCTCTTGGGATCGAAGGCGGCATGGCTCCAATCGATGCCGCCCCAGGAGCCGGGAAACCGCGCCACGCCGGAGTCGACGCGCTGCGGCTGGAGGAATTTCGCGCTCGTGATGTTCATCGACTGGATGATCTTGTCGCAACCTTCCTTCTGCTGCGGCGTCAGATTGGCCAGCTCGGACATGTCGAAGGAGGTGCGGCCCAGAGGCGGCGTGATCGACATGGGCTGGGTGGGCGAAGGCGCTTCTCCGATCATGTCGGTGTTGGTGGGAACCGGCACCTCCTTGATGTCAAAAATGGGCTTGCCGGTGACCCGATCCAGCAGGAACAACAGGCTGGCCTTGCTCATGACCGCGATGGCGGGAATGGTGCGGCCATCCTTTTTCACGTCCAGCAAGGTGGTCAGGGGCAAGTCATAATCCCAAAGATCATGATGCAGTGCCTGGAAGTGCCAGAGATATTTTCCGGTTGCCGCATCGACCGCCACCAGCGTGTTGGAAAATAACGAAGGGCCTTTGCGGTCATTGCCGGATTGGTCGAAGGTTGGCGCAGCGAAGGGCAGATAGGCA
>DATHLY010000390.1:0-3908 GCA_035487655.1 Rhizomicrobium sp.
TTCTTGCTGCTGCTGCGGGGCTTGAGCCGTTTCCAGGCCGATTCGGGATCGAGACGGTAAAGGCCGGGATCTTGCAGCGCCATCACCTCTTCCGCCACCCAGCCGGCGCGGCCGGTTTTCTCCAGCCTGGCCTTCATCCATTCATAGATCACGCGCAGATGGGTGACATCGGCCAGCGCATATTCCAACTGCCGCTTGCTCAGTGGCCGATGGCTCCAGTCCGTGAAGCGCGCGGACTTGTCGATTTCGACGTGTGCGATCTTGCGCGCCAGGGTTTCATAGGAGGCGGCATCGCCGAAGCCGCACACCATGGCGGCGATCTGGGTGTCGAACAAAGGATCGGGCAACACCCCGCCCTGCAGAAAGAATATTTCGATGTCCTGTCGCGCCGCGTGCAGCACCTTCACAATGTCGGGACGGCGGATCAGCGCGTAGAAGGGCGCGAGGTCAAGCCCAGGGACCAGGGGATCGATGATGCCCTCGACGCCGGGTGCTGCGACCTGAATGAGGCAGAGTTTGGGATAGTAGGTCTGGTCGCGCAGGAATTCGGTGTCCAGGGCCAGGTAAGGCGCCTGCGCCAGTTCGGCGATAAAGGCCCGCAAAGCTTCATTGGTGTCCACGATCCGCATCGGCTGGTGATAGCGGATTCGGCCGGAAAACGGCACTTAAGTCTCCTATTTGTCGCGCAATTTACCGAAAAATCGTTCCGATTTTCCGGATTGCGCTTTGGGCCGCTTGACAGGCAACCATTTGGTTGCATATTGTACCGCCATGGTCGCCGATGAAGACAAAGTGTTCAAAGCCCTTGCCGACGCCAGCCGGCGCCAGTTGCTCGACCGGCTGCGTCGCAAGAACGGCCAGGCGCTCTCGGAACTCTGCGAGGGCCACGACATGAGTCGTCAGGCGGTGACCAAGCATCTCAAATTGCTGGAAGAGGCCAATCTGGTCGCGACGGCAAAGCGAGGCCGCGAAAAACTGCACTACCTCAATCCCGTTCCCATCAACGAGATCACCATGCGCTGGATCGGCAAATTCGAGCAGGGTCGCATCCAGGCGCTCCACAACCTCAAACAAGCCCTACAGGAGAAAGACCAATGACCCAAGCCATGACCGAATTCGTCTATGTGACCTACATCAGCTCCACGCCGCAGAAGGTGTGGGACGCCATCATCACGCCGGAATTCACCCGCCAGTATTGGGGCAAAAACAATGTGTCGGATTGGAAGCCCGGTTCCAAATGGGACATGGTGAATATTGACGGCTCGGATACCGTCAATATCACCGGCGAGGTGCTGGAAAGCCGGCCGCCCAGCCGGCTGGTATTGAGCTGGGTGAGCCCGGAGAATGTCAGCAACAGATCCGAATATTCGCGCGTGACCTTCGAGATCGAGGCGATGGGCGATGTGGTCCGCCTGAATGTGGTCCACGATCAACTCAAGGCTGGTTCGGAAATGGCCAAGGGCATTTCCAAGGGCTGGCCGCTGGTGCTCTCCGGCCTGAAGAGCTTCCTGGAGACCGGAAAAGCGCCCGACATCAGAGCGATTAAGGGTTCGTGCAGCTCTCAGCCGCAGGCCAAGGTTGCGTGATTGCCGTAGGCACGCAGGTGAGGGGTGAGTGGAGCGAAGAACTCACCCCTCACCCACAAAATCTAAGCGCTTAGCTTAGCTTAGCTTAGCTTAGCTTAGCTTAGCTTCGCATTCGCTTCGCTAAGCGCAAGATTTTACGCCCTCCACGGGGCGCGCTTGGCCGCGCGCCCGTCCTTCGGACCCCACAAGGGGAGAGGAAAAATTTGAGATCCCCAATTCACCGGATCCCCACTAGTGCCCAGTCAGCCCCACCGCCTTGCCGGCGAAGCCAGCGGCATCGAAATAACGCTGCTCGCCGACCTGCTGGAAATTCAGGGTGGTGCGTGCGCCATTCTCCGCCGGCGCCGACTGAATGGTGCGCTTTGTGGCGTTGACCTTGGCGCCGCCCAGCAAGGCCTCGCTGATCACCCGGCCCTTCAGCTTGCCTTTGGCGGGGAAGGTGATCCCTGCCACCTGCGCCAAGGTGGGCGCGATGTCGGCATTGGAGACCGGCGCCGGATCGCTGAAGCCTTTTTTGAAATCCGGCCCGATCGCTACCATGAAATTGCGGGTCTCGGCACGCGATAGCGAACCATGGCTGCCCTGTCCGGTCCCTTGCACGGTATCGTGAACGCCCACCGCGCATTGCAGGATGTTTTCGCACGGCCCCGCGAAGCTGCGGAAACTGACGTAAATGGAGGGCACGGGCGTCTTGGCGGAGCCCATGAGATTCACGTCGCTCATCGAAAGTGCGCCGGGAAACTTGCCCAGTCTGTCATTGACGAAGATCGCCGCGACATAGTCCTGGGAGGTGAGGAATTGGACGATCTGCCCCGCCAGATCCTTGGCGTTGGCCTTTGGCAGATAGATGAGGTCGGCGCCGCCGTTGGGCGCCACCACCGCTTCGGGATTTTTGGGGTCGCCCAGCAGGCCCGCCCCGGCCGACAGCTTGGCGCCGGCGCCATAGTCCACGCTGGCGAAACTTCGTCCCGGGTCGAACAGGCGCATGTGCAGGGCACTGGCCAGGTCTGTTGCCAGAAAGCCGAACGGGATTTCGGTGGATGGAATATCGCCGAACTTGGTGGAAGGGCTGGTGGCGCTGGTATGGCTGACAGTGAGAAAGCCGTGGTCGGCGGTGACGAAAATATCGGTCGCGTCTTCCAGCCCCTGTTCCTTCAACGCCTGACGCAATTCGCCCAACATGGTGTCGGCGTCGCGGGTGCCCGCTTTGCCGCTGGGGCCGTTGATGCCGGGCTGGTATTCCCCGATGCTGTCGCGGCCATTGTGCTGGCTGAAATCGGGATCGCGCGACCAGAACAGCATGGCGAAGGGTTTGCCGTCCTGGGCGAAATGCGGCAAGACAATGCGGGTGGTAGCCTTCATCAGCCAAATTTCCTGGGGAATGTTGGGTACTTGGGACGCCGGCACGCCGCCGGTTACAAAGGCCGCTTTCATCTCGCGGGTGAACCATGGGGGCAGGGCAAAGCCCTCCTCATGGCCGGTATTATCGTCCAGGATCAGTGTTTCGCTGCCATCCGGCGCCGCGGTGGAATCCAGGATGCGCGTGGGTCCCAGCTTACCGATCACGGCGGTGTTGAAGCCTTGTGCCCGGGCGCGGGCGAAGAGCGTCTCCTCGTTGAGATAATTGCCGCCGAATTTCTGGTTCATCTCCTCCAGGACCTGATCGTTTTCCAATCCGGCGATGGGCGAGCCGTTACCACTCAGCATCGGAATTCCGGTGTAAAGCGTGTTGCCGAAATCGCCGGTATCGCCGATGTAATGGCCGGTGCCGATGGCGGATGCATTCACCGTGGTGATGGTGGGAAACAGCGAATGGCTGTTGGTGAAATCCACGCCGGCAGTCTTGAGCTTGTACATGTTGGGCATGTTGTTCGGCTCGACGCTGCCATAGCGAAGACCGTCGGCGACAAAGATGATGACGTTGCGGGCGGGTTTTGCCGGGCTTGGTTTTGCGGGACTGGGGGAGGGTTGAGCGAAAACGGGGGTGGCGAACAGGACAAGACAAAGCAGATGCGTGAATTTCATGGCGTTTCCCCGGAGCATGGGTCACGTTAACCGGCCTTGATGACAGGAAAAACCCGCAAAATCGGCTTGGCATGGGCGTCTGCCGTGCGCCCTTGACCAACCCCCCATAAACCGCCAAAAACCCCGCCATTCCCGAAGATTTCTCCCCAGAATTTGAGCGGATTTCCATGCACGCCTATCGCACCCATACTTGCGGCCAGCTTCGCAAAGCCGATGTTGGCAGCACTGTGCGGCTGTCGGGCTGGGTCAATCGCCGCCGCGACCATGGCGGGCTGATCTTCATCGACCTGCGCGACC
>DATHLY010000391.1:0-5425 GCA_035487655.1 Rhizomicrobium sp.
TACCAGTACCAGAGGCCGGGCACTGGTCCAGTTTGACCTAGGGTTGTGGGCAACGCGGCGGCCCCTACGGCCGCGGCATTATTATTGAAGGTGTAATATCGTAGCTGAATGACGCGCCGCCTCGGCGGCCTCCAAGGCCACAGTTGCAAGCAAACGAGTAGTCATTGCGGATAGAAGCGGCGCGGGCGGCCAGCTGCTTCCGACTAACACGGCCAGCATCCCAGTCGGCGGCCAGCGCCATGATCTTGGCGGCATAGGCATCGAACGCATCCATTTTCTGCAAATGAATTGCCACGACGAAGTCATGCTGCGCCGCCACCTCGCAGTCCGTGTATTTGGAGGCGGTCTGTTCCTTCTCGCACATGGCCGTTACCTGGCGCAACGCGGCAGTGGCGTTCGGCACGGCGGATTTGTCATAGCCTGGCACGCTCGCGCAGCCCGCGAGCATCAGCGCGAAAAGGGTGACTGTCAGAATGCGGCCCATGCCTGTGCCTCCCATTCCTCGATCAGCTTCACGATGTCGCCAATATCCCAAAGGCGGGTTTCGGGACGCTCGGCCATGCCGGGCGACATGCGAACGCTGCTGTTGATCCGGGCAAAGTTATACCAATTGTCCGATCGTGTTGGCAGGGCGCTTCTGGCCTTGGGGTCCTTTAGGCATCTGGGGCTTGCTCCACGAACACATGGCTACAGCCCTTTGCCTGGGCGGTCGCTACAATCTCGGCAACGCTCGCGTACCCCTTACCGAAATCGGGTGTTCCGTCCGGTTTGCGGGGGAATGGGATCAGCAAGCCGCCTGGGGGAACGGGCTTCCCGTCTTCCAGTATTTCGATGCTGATATTGTCCATCACGGCAGCCTAGGCCGAGCCTGTAACCCCTTCAATCCCCGGAAAAATCGAAACTGCACCAGTGCCCCGGTACGGGCACTGTTACAGTTTGACCTAGGGTTGTGGTCATTAGCGCCCGGCGATCGCACCAGCTGCCGCACCAGGCGACATGGCACCCGTTGGTGTGCCCAAGATGGCGGCGCCCATTTCCCCATGGTTACCCGCGTTCAATCGCGCCCAATAAGAATTGCGCGCGCACTGCAAGCCTCTGATCGGAGGGGTTGTCCGCCACGCCCAACAGCTGATGGCATTCGGATCGCCCTTGCCGACCGGCTCGTATGCTTGCAGCTTTATCCCTTCAGGAACGGTACCCGCCAAGGCCGGCGCCGATAATGTGAGGACAAAAAGCGCGGCTGTCAGGATGCGGCTCATACTTGTGCCTCCCAATCTGCGATCAGCTTCACGATGTCGCCGATGTCCCAGAGCCGGTCTGTAACGCGAGCGGCCATAGCAGGCGACATGCGAATGCTGCTGTTGATCCGGGCAAAGTTATACCAATTGTCCGATCGCGTCGGCAGGGCGTTTCTGGCCTTGGGGTCCTTTAGGCACGTCGCTTCCACAAAATGAGATAACCCAGCATTATTCCCATCAAAACAAAAAATGACGCGACAGCGGTTGGGATAATGACGATGGGGTTGAAACCACCCACCACCACCCACCACGCTAGGAGTGCCCAGAAACCCAAAAGCAGGGCCGTCATGATGCAAAGTGCTATTCTTGACGTCATTCCGGCACCCTAGTCCCGGGCCGCATTCCCCTCAACCCCCGCCAGGGTTCAAACTGTAACAGTGCCCCGGTACGGCCGGGCAGTAAAGTAACCCATTGAAAAGTCTACACTACAAAAGGCACACTAAACCTCTGGTTGCAAGCATTTGACTCGCCAAAGCCCCTGCCTATAGTGCGCCGCTTTCCGGCACTCTGCCGGCACGAAATTCACGTCAACGAACGAAAGAGACTGATGACCAAGCGCGCCAATTCCAAATACAAGCTCGACCGCCGCGTCGGCGAAAATCTCTGGGGCCGGCCCAAGAGTCCCGTCAACAAGCGCTCTTATGGTCCGGGCCAGCACGGCCAGCGCCGCGCCAAGAAGCTCAGCGACTATGGCACGCAGCTGCAGGCCAAGCAGAAGCTCAAAGGCTATTACGGCAACATCACCGAGCGGCAGTTCCGCAAATATTATCAGGATGCCGCCCGCCGTCCCGGCGACACCGGCGAGAACATGATCGGTCTGCTCGAGACGCGCCTGGACACCGTCGTGTTCCGCTCCAAATTCGTGCCCACGCCCTTCGCCGCCCGCCAGCTGGTCAGCCATGGCCATGTCAAGGTCAATGGCCGCCGCGTCACCATCGCCTCCTATCACGTCAAGGACAATGAGACGATCGAGCTGTCGCCCAAGGCCCGCGAAATGGCGCTGGTGATGGAAGCCGCCAAGAGCGCGGAACGCGACACGCCGGATTATCTGGAAGTGATGGAGGGCAAGACCGCCAAGCTGCTGCGCACGCCCAAGCTGGCGGATGTGCCGTTTGCCGTGCAGATGTCGCCGCACCTGATCGTGGAGTTCTACTCGCGTTAAAGCGTGGTTTGAGAAAAACGCAGAGCCCGCAGGCGCCGCCTGCGGGCTTTTTCTTTTCTGCGCTCAGGATAGGCTCTCATCCATGAGCTACACGCTTTATGGCGATCTGGGATCGGGCGCTTTTAGCGCCGAGGCCGCGCTTGCCGAGGCCGGCGCGCCCTACCGCTTTGAGCTGGTGTCGCTGGAAAAGAACGAGCAGAAACAACCGGCCTTTTTGGCCATCAACCCGTCCGGCAAGATGCCGGCCTTGCGCCTGCCGGAAGGGGAAATCGTCACCGAATCCGCCGCCATCCTGCTGACCTTGGCCGATCATTTTCCACAGGCGCGCCTTCTGCCACCGCAGGCCGGCAGCGGCCGTGCCCAGGCCTATCGCTGGCTGGCCTTTATGGCGGGCGAAGTCTATCCCATCGTCGAGATCGTGGATTATCCGGAACGTTTTGTGCCTGCTGGTGCGGAAGCCCTCCGCGCCAAGGCGCGGGATCGGATCCGCGAGCGCCTGCTCGTCATCGAGCGCATGATCCAGGGGCCCTTCCTTCTGGCCCACGGTTTTTCCATCCTGGATATCTACGCGGCGATGTTCACGCGTTGGAGCCTGGAGCCCGACTGGAAGCTGGCCAACATTCCCAGGCTGATGAAGCTTGCGGAGGCCGTGTCACAAAGGCCGGCGATCGCGCCGGTGTGGCGGCGGCATTTCGATCGGCAGTGATGCCTTTTATTTTGTGTCGCCGGACCTGGCGCCGCGCCGACATATTTCGACACATTCCGAAATCCGGCCGACATGTCTTGGGCATGTTGGAGGCATTGGATGGCCCTCGGGTTGGCGTCCCGGCCGGTCTCGCCGAAAAGTTGCGGCAAGTCATACCGGTTCGCCAGAGCTGCTGTACCCAAGACGGGCAATCATACGGAGTCGCGCACGATGAAGATCACCACAAAACTCGGATTGCTGTTCGCCGGCATGATCATCGTGTTCGTCCTTCTGGGCGTCACGCTGCTGGCCCAAATGAAATCTGTGTCCAGCGGATATGACGCCTTGCTGGCCTCGCCGGTCCGCGATATCGACGCGGCGCGCGTGGTGCAGGTGAATTTCAAGAAGGAGGTTCAGGAATGGAAGGACACGCTGCTGCGCGGCCACAAGCCTGAAGACCTCGCCAAATACTCCAAGCAATTCCACGAACGGGAAGCCGCGGTCCGCAACGGTGCCGTCGCCCTATCCCAAACGGTGCAGGATCAGGAAGCGCATGAGCTTCTGGTCAAGTTCATTGCCGCCGACGATGTGATGAGCGCCAAATACCAGCGCGCCTATAATGTCTTTGTGGCGGGAAATGCGGATTTCAAGGCGGCCGACGCGCTAGTGCGCGGACAGGACCGCCCCCCCACCGACTTGTTCGACAAGGTCGTCTCGCGCCTGGACGCGCGGGTCAAATCCACTGTCGCGGCGCAGCAGCTGTCCGTGCGTCGCAATCAAAGCCTGGCGCTGGGCATCTCCGCCGGCCTGCTGTTCCTCTTGGGACTATTGGGCTTCCTCACGGTGCGCAGCATCGTGCAGCGCCTGGCCGCCCTGCGCGGCGTCTCCCAGCGCCTCGCCAATGCCGATGTCGAAGGCCTGTCGATCGATATTTCCGGCAAGGACGAGATCGGTGAATTTGGCGAAAGCATGAAGGGCGTTCGCGCCGCCATTGAAGAACTGCTGCACGTCGCGCAAGCGTCGTCCAAGGCTGCCTAAGGAGGATATGAATATGGCCGCAAAATTGACCGAATTCTACGCCCAGGCCGCCAAACAGTATGGCGTGATGGGCCGCATGAAACTGGCGATGCTGACCAAGATCTCGTCCGAAAAGGCCGGGAATGAGCCGGACTCGCCGGACAACATCAAGCTCTTCGAGCAGGCAATGCTTCAACTGAAGGCTGCCTGACGCGGGTTGCAGCCGCCTCCCGCCCCCCTGCGCGGCTGTAAGAGGGGCCAAGCCCCAAACGGAAAAGGGAGCCGGACGAACGGCTCCCTTTTTCTGTATCAGTCGTCAATGGGCTTAGGCGGGTTCCAGTGCGACGCCGCGTTGTTCCAGAAACGGAACCAGTTCCTGCTGCTCGAACATCTCGCGCACAATGTCGGCGCCGCCGACAAACTCGCCCTTCACGTACAACTGCGGAATGGTCGGCCAGTTGGAAAAGGTCTTGATGCCCTCGCGCACTTCCGGGTCCTCCAGCACATTCACGGCTTTGAACTTGACGCCGATATGGGACAGGATCTGCACCGTCACGGCCGAGAAGCCGCATTGGGGGAAGGCGGGCGTGCCCTTCATATAGAGCAGCACATCATTGCTCTGCACATCGTCGGCAATGCGGGCCTGAACGTCGGACATCTGGGAACCCTTGGGATGTTTCGGCTATGATCTAAGCATGGGGGCTTGAAGGGTCAAGCTTGGTCCAAAAAAGCCCCGTTTCACGCCGGTTTTTGATGCAATTTCCTCCCGAATTGATGCAGGTCCTGGGTGCGCTCCTGGAAGGCGTGTCGCGCAAGGATCTGGCCGCCGCCGCTCAAAAGATGTCGGTTGGCTATCGCCGGGGTGAGACGTCACAGCCCATCACCACGCCGCTTGAGGCGATGGCCTATGCCGTGGCGCGGATGCCCGCGACTTTTGCGGCCTGCGCCGCGGTGTTTGAAAGAGTGGCGAAAGTCGTGCCTGACTTCGCGCCAACCTGCCTGCTGGATGCGGGCGCGGGGACCGGCGCCGCCAGCTGGGCGGCGGTCAGTGCCTGGCCGGGCATTTCCTCCGTCACCCTGCTGGACCGCAATCCGGCGCTGCGCGATCTGGCGCGCAAACTGGCCGATGCGGGGGTATTGGCGAATGCAGAAATTCTCGCGGGAAATCTCAATGCCGAAAAGCCAAAGGCCGATCTCGTGGTGGCGAGCTATGTGCTGGCGGAATTTCCGGAAGACAAAGGCGCGGCAATCGCCTTGGACCTG
>DATHLY010000392.1:0-5155 GCA_035487655.1 Rhizomicrobium sp.
CTGGAATTGCAGCGATGCCGCATCTGCATTCCCGCAACAAAAACTCCACATCGCATTCACAAATCTGAAGTTTCCGCGCTCTAGGTCACTGGCAGGTGATGAATTCCTGCGATCGCGAGAACGCGACGCCAAGGCATCGAAGGGGGCTCGACAAGATCCGCAATTGCTGCGGATCGGTTTTCGCGCGCCTACGCGAAAGAAGCTGGGGACCGACTATGAAAATGCGACGGACAAAATTCCTGATGACGGGCGCAAGCTCCGTTCTGGCATTGACGATGGCGGGGCCTGTCTTTGCCCAATCCACCGGAACCCAGGCGGTGGAAAATATCGAGACCGTCACCGTCACCGCCGAGTATCAGGGCAGCGGCATCATGAAGCCGATCACGGTGCCCAAGGAACGCTCGACCATCACCCAGGACTTCATCACCACGCAGCCGGCGGGCCAGTCGGTGTTCGACAGTTTGAACAAGGTTCCCGGCTACAATTTCACCAACAACGATCCTTACGGCAATTCCGGCGGCAATGTCCGCATCCATGGCTTTGACGGCAATCACATCTCCTTCACTTGGGATGGCATGCCGCTGAACGACACCGGCAACTATGCCATTTTCACCAATCAGGTGGCGGACAATGAAGTCATCGGGTCCGCCAGCGTCAATCAGGGCACGACGGACGTGGACAGCCCCACCGCCGCGGCCACCGGCGGAGTCGTCAGTATCATCAGCAGCCGCCCCAACCAGGAATGGGGCGCGCTGAGCGATTCCAGCGTCGGCACCAACAATTACAAACGCCAATTCCTGCGGTTGGACACGGGCGAGATTGGTCCCTGGCACACCACCGCCTTCGTTTCCGGCTCCTATACCAGCTACGACAAGTTCAAGGGCCCCGGCTTCCTGAAGAAGAAGCAGTTCAATGCCGTGATTTACCAGGATCTGGGGGATTTGGGCTGGATCCAGCTTGCCATGCATTGGAACTCCAACCGCAACAATTTCTACAACAACCCCAGCTTCTATCCCACAGTCTCCACTTTGCAGACCGTGAACAATGTGCTGACTGGCGTCACACCATTTCCCCTGGTGCCCGGCGGACCTGGCGCTCCAAACCTGGCCTATTCGCCCACCGGCAGCTTCACCGGCACCGGCGCGGTCAACAATGCGCTGGGCTTTGGGCTCAATTGGGATGAAGCCCCCACCTGTATCCGCGTGGCCACGCCCGGCAAGGCGGACAATGACGCCCAGTGCTCCAGCTTCTACGCCGTGCGCATCAATCCTTCCGACACCGGCAATATCCGCCTTTCCTCGCTGTTCAATTTGAACGACGAGCTGTCGCTGACCGTGGATCCCAGCATCCAATATGTGCTGGCCAATGGCGGCGGTTATACCTCGCTCAGCGAGACCGATCCGCGCTTGGCCGGCTCGGTTGCCGGGATTGTCGGCCGGGACCTCAATGGCGACGGCGATGTGCTGGACAATGTCGGCGTCTACAGCCCCAACAACACCAACACCATCCGCTATGGCCTCAACACCTCGCTGGTTTGGCGGGTGACGCAGGACCATACCGTGCAGCTGGCCTATACCGGCGACTTCGGCTTCCATCGCCAGACCGGCCAGTACAGCTTGTTGGATGGCAATGGGCGGCCCGTCGATCCCTTTGCCGGCTATCGCGACATCAATGGCCGCGTCCTTTCTGCGGATGGCACGCCCCTGCGCGGCCGCGACCGCCGCAGCCATGCCTTCCTCAGCCAGGTGGCCTTCGATTATGAGGGCAATTTCTGGGAAGACATGGTGCATGTCAGTGCCGGCGTGCGTTCGCCCTTCATGACACGCGACCTTAACCAGCTATGCTATCTGCAGGTGACTGGCACCTCCAATGTTGGCTTTCCGACCTGTACGACCTCCAAGCCAACTTCGGCGGTGGGCGCCAACGGCGCCGTCACGCTGCCGCAGGTGCCGGGAGCGTCGGCGGCGACTCTCGCCAGCCTTTATGTGCCGCCTTCTCAAGAGACTGTGAACTTCAACCGCGTCCTGCCCAATGCCGGCATCACTTTCTCGCCCTTCGGTCCCATGCATCAATTCTTCATGGACTATGCCGAGGGCCTGGCGGCGCCGCGCACCGACAATCTCTACAATGGCGGCAACAACGGCTTGTGCGTCACCAATGGCGCTTCCAATCCCAATGCGGCGGGCTGCGTCTATTCCAGCTTCTCCAAGGTCAATCCGGAAACCTCGACCAATTACGACATCGGCTATCGTTTCACTTCCGATACGGTGCAAGCCTCCATCAACCTCTACAACACCCAGTTCAAGAACCGCATCGTCACCAGCTTCGACCAGGAGCAGGGCATCAGCATCGACCGCAATATCGGTTCGGTGAATGTGGCTGGCGTGGACGCGGAAGCCAATGTGCAGCTGATGCCGGAATTATCGGTCTACACATCGGCTTCCTACACACATAGCCGTGTCAGTGGCGGTCCCCTGGCCATTATCCTGGTGGGCGCGGGTGGTGCGCCGATCAACTTGGCCGGCAAAACCCTGGTGGAAACTCCGGACTGGACCCTATCGCAGCGTTACGAATACAAGTGGCGCGGCCTGATCGTCGGCCTCGGCGGCAAGTTTACCGGCTCGCGCTTCGCCACCGACAACAATGACTTCAAGACGCCCAGCTATTTCCTCGCCGATGGCGACATCACCTATGACTTGGGCGAGATCGGCTGGACGGGGTCCTATCTCAAGGTGAACGGCTTCAATCTGTTCAACGAAAAATATCTGGGCAGCATTTCCTCCAAGCCCTGTTTCATTCCGAACTTGGCGTCCACCAGCGCCTGCGGCTCGCTGCCCACCTTCGTGGTCGGATCGCCTCAGACCTTCCAGATCACCCTGCGCACCGTGCTGTGATGTGCTAGATGCGGGGGCCGGCATTACCGCCGGCCTCCGCTTTTGGAGGATGCATGCGCCAATGGCTATTGGCCGCGCTGCTTGCGCTGTCGCCTTTGCCTGCCTGGGCTTGGGGCGCAACCGGCCATCGTTATATCGGCGAATTGGCGGTCCGCAATTTTCCCAAGGAGATTGCCGCTTTCCTGCGGACAAACCAGGCGGCCGTGCAAATCGGGATTCTGGCGCAAGAGCCGGATATTTCCCGCAATGCCGGCCAGCCGCACGACGCCGACAGCGATCCGGGACATTTCGTCGATGTCTCCGATGACGGCAGCATCTTGGGCGGGCCGAAACTCGCCGCATTGCCCGCGTCTCGCCGAGACTACGACACCGCACTGCGCACGGCGGGCGCCGACGAATACAAGGCGGGCTTTCTGCCCTACAACATCATGGATGGCTGGCAGCAGCTGGTGAAGGACTTTGCCCTGTTGCGCCGGGACATGGCTGTGCAGAAATTTGCCCGCAAATTCGGCATGACGGCGGCGGAGAATAATTCCTATGCCAGGTCGCAAGTTCTGCGCCAGATGCTGACCCTGCGCGACTTAGGCGTCTGGTCGCATTATGTCGGCGATGCCAGCCAGCCCATGCATGCCAGCGTGCATTACAATGGCTGGGGCGACGGCCCCAATCCCGAAGGCTTTGTCGTTTCACCCGGCCTGCATGCCAAGTTCGAAGCCGTCTTTGTCGACGCCAATATCAGCGAGGCGGCAGTGGCGGCCCAGATTCGTCCAGCGCGCTCCTGTGCTGTCGATCTCAAGGTCTGTGTGCAGACATATCTTAACGCGACCTGGACCGATGTTGTGCCTTTGTACCGGCTTGAAAAGGCGGGTGCGTTCGATGCTGCAACGCCCCAGGCCAAGGCCTTTGCGGTAGCGCGCCTAGCCGAAGGGGCGGCCATGCTGCGCGACCTGGTGATGGACGCCTGGCGCGCCTCGGGTGAGGTTGTGCTGGGCTACAAGACCAAGATCAGTATCGCCGATATCGAGGCGGGGCGCGCTGATCCCCGCCAGCCCGACTAGAGGCGTTTCGGGTGATGCCAGCGGTGCAAGCCGTGGAATACCAAGTCATCTACCGGGTAAGCTTGCCCTTTGCCGGGGTGTGTGGAATCCATGCGCCCCGTGACGGACCCGCACAAGACCGTTTTGGACTCGCTGGCCGCCAAAGGCCGGCTGCGCGCGCTCAGTCGCACGCGCGGACGGGATTTCACTTCCAATGATTATCTGGCGCTGGCGGATTCGGACGCATTGCGTCAGGCTGCGGCCGAGGCGCTGGCGCGCGGCGTGCCGCTGGGGGCGGGCGGTTCGCGGCTGTTGCGCGGCAATCATCCGGAGCATGAAGCCCTGGAAGAAGAGGCGGCCAGCTTCTTCGGCAGTGAGACGGCGCTCTATTTTCCCACCGGCTTTGCTGCCAACGCCGCGCTCGCCGCGACTTTGCCCCGGCGCGAAGACTTGATCGTCTACGACTCGTTGATGCATGCCAGTTTCCGCGACGGTTTGGAGCCGGACCGCATTCGCGCCATCGAAGCGCCGCACAATGACGTGGCGGCGATGGAAGCCATCATCAAGGGTTGGCGTGCCACGGGCGCAAAAGGACGCGTGTGGATTGCAGTCGAAACCCTCTATTCCATGGATGGCGACCGTGCGCCGCTGGCCGATTTGGTGGCGCTGGCTGGCAGGTACGACGCCATGTTGCTGTTGGATGAGGCGCATGCGACCGGAGTTCATGGCGAACAGGGCAGGGGCCTGGGTGCCGAATATGAAGGCGCTCCCAACATCATCTCGCTGCATACCTGCGGCAAGGGATTGGGCGCGGCCGGGGCGCTGGTCTGCATGCCCAAGCTCTATCGCGATTTCATGGTCAATCGCGGCCGGGCCTTCATCTATTCCACCGCGCCTTCGCCCCTGATAGCGGCGGTGGTGCGCGCGGCGCTGACGATCTCGGCGGGCGCCGAGCAGGAAAGGTCCCAGCTGATAACGTTGGTGCGCCATACCGAGGAGCGCATGCGCAGCCTGGGTTTACCGACCTCCGGCTCGCAGATCCAGCCGGTCATTCTGGGCGAGGACCGGCGCGCGGTGAAGGTGGCGAGCGGCTTACAGGCGCGAGGCCATGACATCCGCGCCATCCGCCCACCCACCGTGCCGGAAGGCTCCGCGCGGCTTCGCATCGCGCTCACTTTGCATGTTACGCCAGAAGATCTGGACGAATTGTTCGCCGATCTCCAG
>DATHLY010000393.1:0-3149 GCA_035487655.1 Rhizomicrobium sp.
CAGGTGAGGGGTGAGTTGGTGGCTGAACGCACCCCTCACCAGCAAAATCTAAGCACTTAGCTCCGCATACGCTCCGCTAAGTGCAAGATTTTGCGTCCTCTCCCACAAGGGGAGAGGAAAACGCAAATCCCTACACCAACCGCAAATCCACGCGCGCCGGGTGCGCTCCCTGATTTGAGATCGGCGCGGGGCCGGGGCTTTTGAGCTTTGCTTAGTCCAGGTGAGGGGTGAGTTGGTGGCTGAACGCACCCCTCACCAGCAAAATCTAAGCACTTAGCTCCGCATACGCTCCGCTAAGTGCAAGATTTTGCGTCCTCCACGGGGCGCGCTTGGCCGCGCGCCCGTCCTTCGGACCCCACAAGGGGAGAGGAAAGCGCATATCCCTACACCAACCGCAAATCGGCGCGCGCCGGCTGCGAGCCCTGCTCGAAAGCCCGCGACCACTCTTCAAAGGATTCGCTGCTCTCGCCGCGGGAATGGAAATAAAGCCGTTGCGCCAGCCGGCGCATGGGCGCGGTCATCAGCGCGGCGTTGATCAAGGCATTGGGCGGCGCCAGATCCAGCGCGCGGCGCAGCCACAGCTTGGCGCGATAGCGCGGCGCTTCGGCGGCCAGTGCGCGAGCGGGTAGCGGCCCGCGACCGTCCAAATGATTGGCGACCAGCACGGCGGCACGGCGGCCGAAATGCAGCGCGGTGTGGATGCCGCCGCCGGTGACCGGCGACACCATGCCGGCGGAGTCGCCCACCAGCATCACCCGCCGCGTGCCCAGATGGCGCACCACCCCGCCCGACGGAATCAGTCCGCTGCGGCGGGAGGTGACGCGTATGTCGCGAATGTCCAAAATTGCTTTTAAGTGTCGCAACAGCGCGCCCAGATCGGGACGGGCAGGGCGGCTGGCGGCCAAGCCGATTTGGGTCGCACCCACGCCGGGCACCATCCAGGCGATATAGCCGGGCGCGATCTGGCTGTCGGCGAAGCAGTGCAGGAAACGAGGGTCCACGCCTTCCAGCGGCTCGCACTCGATTTCCAGCCCCGCCAGGAAGCGGCGGTTTTCGCCCAAGCCGAAGGCTTGCGCGACGGCCGACTTGGCGCCATCCGCGCCCACCAGAAACGAGGCATGCAGGTCGCCCATCGCCACGCCCCGCTCATACTCCAAGCCGCCCTCGAATTTCCGGCCATACATCAATGTCGCCCCGGCGCGTGCGGCTTCCTCGGCCATCCAGCGCATCAAAGCGGGCATGTCGGTGGCCTGGAAGAAATAACCCGGCGCCGAAAGATCGAGGGATCGGTTGTCCGGCGCATAGAGGCGTACGCCGGGCACCTTGCGCATCATCCGCGCGGGAAGATCGAACGCGTCGCTGGCTTCCTTCACCACAATGCCTGTGGTGCGCACCCGCAGGCCCGGATCGGGCTTGGCGTCCAGCACCGCCACTTTCAAGCCGCGCAGGGCCGCGCTTCGGGCGCAGGCCAGGCCCGCGAAGCTGCCGCCGACAATGGCCAGATCGAACCGCTGAACCATGGACCCCTCCGCTTTGGCGGAACTCTGCGCAGGTGTGATGGCGGGATTGTGGCTTTGCTGTATTAGGTCCGCAACACCGCGCCCAATTTCAGCGCCGCGGCGACGATCTTCTGCGCCAGGGCCTCGATCTCTGCCTCCGTCAAGGTGGCGGCCAAAGGCTGGATGCGCACCGCCACCGCGATGGACTTCTTGCCGTCGGGCACGCCCTTGCCTTCATAGAGGTCGAACACGTTAACCGTGTCGATCAAATTACGATCGGCCAGCTTGACGGCTTTCACCAACTCTCCTGCCGGCACGCTGGCGTCCACCACAAAGGCGAAGTCGCGCTCGATGGCCTGGAAGGGCGAGGGCTGGAACAAGGGCTTGGCTTTGCCCTTACCCTTTCCTTGGGCCTTGGCGTCGGGAATGGCGTCCAGAAAAATCTCGAACCCAGCTGCAGGCACTTTCAAATCGAAGGCCGCCAACACCTTGGGATGCAACTCACCAAACTGGGCAATGACCTTGGGACCCATGGCGATGGTGCCGCTGCGGCCTGGATGGTACCAGCTTGGCGCGCCCTGGGTGATGGGCGCCGACATGGGCGCGCCGGTGATGGCCTCCAACGCGGCCAACAGGTCGGCCTTTGCCGCAAAAAGGCCGCAGCTCTCGCCATTCTTCTGCCAGTGACGCTCGGGATGGCCGGTGCGAAGGACGGCGGCCACGGTTTTCTGGGCCTCGGGCGCGCCGGACTCAAAAGCCGCTCCGATCTCAAACAGGTGCAGATTGGGAAATCCGCGCGCCGCATTGCGCGAGGCTGCCGTCAGCAGCGAGGGCAGAACCGAAGGCCTCAGCGCGTCCAGATCCGACGCGATGGGGTTGGAAAGCTGGCGCGCCTCGTCACCGCCGCCGAACAGCTTGGCCTTGTCGCGGGCGATGAAAGAAAAGGTCACGCACTCATTGAAGCCACGGGCCGCCAGCGCGCGGCGCGCGGTGCGGGTGCGCCGCTGAGGCCGGGTCAGCACCGGCGCCGCCACGCCGCTGGTACGCGTCAGCGCCACCGACGGCACGTCGGTCAGGCCATGGATGCGCACCACTTCTTCCACCAGGTCGGCGGGGCCGTCGACATCATGGCGCCAGCTCGGCGGTACCACATGCAAGATGCCATGGTCCTCAACCACAAAGCCCAGGCCCTCCAGAATCCCGACGATCCGCGCGCGCGGCACCTGGATGCCGCCAAAGGATCCAACAAAGCCGGGATCGAACAGAATCGGCTTGTGCGGGGGCGGCAGCGCGCCGGCGATGACCACATCCGATGCCTCGCCGCCGCACCATTCCAGAATGTATTGGGTGCACATCTCCAGGCCTGGCAGCACGAATTGCGGGTCCACGCCGCGCTCGAAACGGTAGCGCGCGTCGGAGATGATGGCCTGCTTGCGCCCCGTACGGGCAATGCGCGCCGGATCGAACCAGGCGGATTCGATGAACACATTCACGGTGTCCTCGAAACTGCCGCTGTCCATGCCGCCCATGATGCCGGCGATGCTGAGCGCGCGCGCATCATCGGCGATCACGATGGTGTCGGCATCCAGCACATAGGTCTTTTCGTCCAACGCCGGCACCTCTTCGCCATCCCTGGCCATGCGAGCCTTG
>DATHLY010000394.1:0-7048 GCA_035487655.1 Rhizomicrobium sp.
CCCACAGCGCATCGCTGCCGGTGGTATGGGCGTTGTAGGGCAACCCGTCCAAAAACAGATCGGCCAAGGACAGCCGCGCCAGGTGCTGGTCCGTCGGCCGGTCCGGCGCGAACAGGATGCGCTCCGGCGCCACGCCGTAAGCCTCGGCATGGCGCGCGATATTGCCGGCATAGGGCGCAGGCCCTTCCAGCAACCAAAGGACGCTGTCATCCACCTTGGCGAGGATGCGCATCCAACTCACGAAAATTTCTGGTGTGAGCTTATAGCTTTGGTTGAAATTGCAGAACACAAAACCTCGTTCCGGCAATCCGGCTTGGAGGCGGCTTGGCCGGGCCGCGATGGGCCTCCCGCGATCGTCATTGATCTGGTAGCTGCCGGGAAGGATGACGACTTGCTCGTCATAAAAGCGCTGCTCGTCCGGCGGGATTATGATCCTGTCGGCGATAATATAGTCCATGTAAGGCGCCCCCAATGTCCCGGGAAAGCCCAAATAATTGACTTGCAAGGGCGCGGGCCGTTGCGCGAACACATCCATGCGCAGTTTGCCGAAATAGCCGTTGAGATTGACCAAAATGTCGATTCCGGCGGCGCGGATTGTTTCCGCCGCTTCAATGTCGCGCAGACCGCCGATGTCGATCCATTGATCGAAAGCCTGTTTGAGGCGCGCCGACATGGTGCTCTCATCGGCGCTTCCATTGTCCACCGCAATTACTTCGAAGCGGCCGCGATCGTGGCGTTCATAGAGGCCGGCCATGAGAATGGCGGTGGCCTGATCGCGGAATTCGCCGGATAGATAGCCCAGCCGGATTTTCTCCCGTCCCCTGCGTTCAGCCGGCATGTGGGGCGCCGCATTGACGGACGGCGGAAATTGATCGCGGGCGTAGAGGCGGGCGCAAGCCTGCAATTCCTCCGGCCGGTCCGAAACCGCCTGGAACATGAAGGGCCGCGCCGCCTGCCGTCCCGCGCGGATGCCTTGGGCAATGGCTGTCTTCTGTTCCGCGAAATTCCTCCAGTCTGCCGCATACATTCTCAGATGCAGCAGCAGGCCGCGCAGGTAAGGCAGATCGGGCGCCAGCGCGAAGGCGCGCTCCAGATCGGCGATGGCCTTGGGCCAGTTCTGCCGGTTCAACCACCACAGAAAGCCGCGATTGTTGAGAGCTTCAGCATTGCGCGGGTCCAGCGTCAGCACCTTGTCGTAGGATTCAAGCGCGTCGTCGGTGCATTTCATTTCGCCCAAGATCACGCCGCGTTTCAGGAGAGCCTGGATATTGTTGGGCGCCAGCTTCAGCGCCGCCTCAAAGCTGGCCAAGGCTTCGGCCCCCCGGTTGAGACTGTGCAAGGCATTGCCGCGGTTGATCAGTGTGTCGGCGTCGGGCGCGATGGCCAGCGCGCGGTCATAGCTGGTGACCGCCTCTTCAAACCGCCCCAGCATGGTCAGAACATTGCCGTAATTCACCAGCGCCGCGCCATCGCGGGGATTGAGGCTTAAGGCCGCCGCAATCATCTCCCGCGCTTCCGCAGGGCGGCCTTGCTGCGCCATCACCAGGCCCAGCATATGGCGCGTTGTGGAGGCTGCCGGGTCCGTCGACAGGAGTTGACGGAAGATGGTTTCTGCCTCGGCCAGCCGGCCCTGGCGAAACAGTGTCATGGCCTGGCTGTACAATTCCCTTGATGTCATCTACGCCCTGCTTGCACACGGATACGCCAGGCCTAAAATCAGCCGCGCATGCGCCCAATCGCCAACAGCAATGCCGACATTACCGTGGTCGTGACGTCGTGCAACCGCCATGACCTTCTCGCCCGCACACTGGAGAGTTTTCGCGCCCATGAGACCGAGGGGCGCGTGGCGCGCATTCTGGTGGCGGAAGACGGCGATGCCGATCCGTTCGAGGTTTGCGCGCAATTCGGCGCCGAGTATTTCTGCACCGGCAGCCGGGTGGGACAGGTCAGGCTGATCGACCAGGCCTATGCCAAAGTCACCACGCCGCTGATCTTTCACCTGGAGGACGATTGGGAATTCTACCGGTCCGGCTTCATGGAAAAGAGCCGCCATTTCCTAGATCTCGATCCCAAGATCCTGTTGGTTCAGTTGCGCGCCTGGAACGACAACAACGGCCATCCCGTGAGTCATGCCGCGCCCGATCACAATTTCGGCGTGATCGCCTACGGCTATTGCGACATCTGGCACGGCTTTACCTTCAATCCGGGATTGCGGCGTCTGTCGGACTATCAGCTTCTGGGGGGAAGTTATGAGAAGCAAACGCGCACCATGTTTATCGTGGCCAAGACCCCGACCGCCGCATTGCCCTTTGAGGCCGAGGCGTCCGCCTTCTATCGCCGGCTGGGATACCAGGCCGTGATTCTGGACGAGGGCGGCTATGTGCGTCACATCGGCGATGACCGTCATGTCAAACACCGGCGCGATTCGGCGTCCGACCTGATTGGTCTATCGCGCAACGCGCCGTGCCCTTGCGGTTCCGGGCTGAAACTCAAGCATTGCCACGGTGCAATCCCGTGATCGCGCGCGCCACGCGAATATGCCGAAGTCTTCTATTGCAATATCAATATCCGTCCCATTTTGGAGTCTGATCCCAAATGAAAAAACTCATTCTGCTTTTCGCCTTTTTTCCCGTTGCCGCATTGGCCCAGGCGACCTATCCCGGCGGCAACCCGCCACCCAAGCCGGAACTGACGGAAATCTGGTCCCCGGTGCCGCCCAAGGTTGAACCGGGCAGGCGATTGGGGGATCCGCCATCCGATGCCGTCGTCCTGTTCAATGGCAAGGACTTCGCAGGTTGGGAGAGCGTCAATGGCGGTCCTGCGGAATGGGCCGTGGAAAATGGCGAAATGGTGGATCAGCCCAAGGCCGGCCATATCCAGACCAGGCAAAAGTTCGGTGACATCCAACTGCATATCGAATGGATGGTCCCCGTGCTGCCACCGGACCGCAAGGGACAGGACCGCGGCAATAGCGGTGTCTTCCTGCAAGGCCTGTATGAGGTGCAGGTGTTGGACAGCTATGACAATCCCACCTACGTCAACGGCGAGGCGGGCGCGATCTATAAACAATCAGCCCCACTGGTGAATGCGCTAAAACCTGCGCCCAACTGGCAGGCTTACGACATCGTCTATTATGCGCCGCGCTTTTATGGCGACGGCACCTTGGCGGAACCGGCACGCATCACGGTGTTTCTCAACGGTGTTCTGGTGCAAAGCAATTTTGCCATCAAGGGGCCCACCGACTATCGCATGCTGCCAGCCTACAAGGCCCATGGCGAAGGACCGATCATGCTTCAGGCGCACAACAATGCCGTGCGCTACCGGAATGTATGGGTGAGGAAGCTTTAAATTGAGTCAATGCCGGCCGCGATAGCTGGCCGCTCGCTTCGCTCGCGTTGGCTTAGCTTTTCTTATGAGCGAAGCGAATTAGAAAAGCTTGCCCTATCCGAGCGGTAGCGAGCATGCGTCGCTCGAAATGGTCCACTGGACCATTTCGTCCGCCTGCGGCGGACCGCCCCTCACCCCGGCCTCGCGCCCTCGCTTCGCTCAAGCGCTGCGGCGTTGGCTTAGCTTTTCTTATGAGCGAAGTGAATTAGAAAAGCTTGCCCTATGCGAGCGGTAGCGAGCATGCGTCGTTCGAAATGATCGTCGCGCTACGCTGCCGCTAGCGACGGATCATTTCGTTCGCTGCGCTACCGCGCAGCGAAACACTCCTCACCCTGCGTAGTACAGGTTCACCGGCAAATCGCTGTGCTGCACGGCATAGAAGGTCTGCAGCATCATGGCGACAATGCGGCCGGTGCCGGGTGACAGCCGACCCTTGATCGCCTCGCGCGCCACCCCAAACATGCCGGCCGTTTCCGGATCGTCCATACAGGGTCGTTCAAATCCCATACTCCATTCCGGAAAGGCGCGGACCGGGACTTCGCGATCCAGCATCAGATGCGGATTGGCATGACGCGGGTCTGTGGCGACGCGCGTGTAAAGTTCGCGCACGGCCCGTTCCTCGCCCTCCAGGATTTGCAAGAAGCCGCCATCGATGAAAAGCAGAAGGCCGGTGATGCCCAGCATGGCATTGTTGCGGCGTGAGGCGGTCAGGATTTCATCCAGATCGCCGACCGAGATATTGTGTGCGGTATTGCTGGCATAAAGGAGCTGACGCATCCCGCCAGTGTGATGGCGGCGGGTTGATAGAGGATGAAGTCGCAGAGCAAACCATCTGCCATTGGCAAATTTATTCGGTTAAAAAAAGCAATAATGGTTTCCGAGACATTAAGCCTGCTTTGCACCGTTCCGCTTCATTCCTCGATTGTATTTTTGTTGATTGGCCGTTAATGGCAGATGCATGCCTCTCCACATCATCAAGCTTTGTGTCGGCTGTGACAGTCTTTCCGAACTGGCGGACTGGCAGAAAAAGCGTCTCAAGGAAAAGCGCGCCAAGGGCCAGAAGCCCGAGCTGATGCATGTCACGCGGATGACGCCCAAGCGGGCGGACGAAGTGTTGGACGGCGGTTCGCTCTATTGGGTGATCAAGGGACAGATCGCCGCCCGGCAAAAGCTGCTCGCCTTCCGGGAGGTCAAGAAGAACGGCATACCGCATTGCGGCCTTGTCTATGACAAAAAGCTGGTGCCAGTGGTGGCGCGGCCCAGGCGCGCTTTTCAAGGCTGGCGTTATCTGGAAGACAAGGACACGCCGCCGGATCTGGCCCAGACCAAGGGCGCCAAAGGCCTGCCGGAGAAGCTCCAACGTGAACTCGCCGCCTTGGGGCTTCTCTGAATTTTAAGAGTGAGTAGATGTCATGGCCCACCCAGTGTGGGCCATCCAGTTGGATCCGCGACCACATTGAAAGTAAAGCGCCGGCGTCATCTGGATGGCCCGCAGTTGCGGGCCATGTCATTGAGTTTTGTGGGTTGAGCGGAGCGCAAATCTCAAACCGCCAAATTGTCGATCAGCCGGGTCTTGCCGATCTTGACCGCCGCCAGAATACGAGCAGGGCGCTCCAGCGCTGCGACATGTTCCAAGGTTTCGGCGTCGCGGATCGCCACATAATCGACATGGCTGAAATCGGCCGCCCATAAGGCTTCGATTGCCGACGCTTCCGCCGCCCGCAGGTCGCCTGTGGTCCGCGCCTGGGAAATAGCTGCCTTGAGAATGACGTTCAACTCGCCCGCGATCTTGCGTTCGTTTGCGTCGAGAAAGGCATTGCGCGAGGACATTGCCAAGCCGTCGGCTTCCCGCCAGGTTGGCGCGCCGATGATCTCGACCGGCAAGGTCAGGTCGCGCACCAGTCGTTTCACCACCAGCAGCTGCTGATAGTCTTTTTCCCCGAACACCGCGATGTCGGGCGAGGCCGCGATCAGCAACTTGGTCACTACGGTGGCGACGCCGGCAAAGAAATGCGGACGAAAATCTGTTTCCAGGCCGGTGCTGGGACCGGCCACGGAAATAGTGGTGGCGTGGCCATGCGGGTACATTTCCCGGATCGTGGGCGCGAACACGATGTCCGCGCGATTCCCCAGTTTTTCCAGGTCCGCATCCAGGTTGCGGGGATAGGCGTCGAAATCCTCGTGCGGCGCGAACTGGGCCGGATTGACGAAAATACTGACCACGACCGTATCGGCGCGATGGCGGGCTTCGCGCATCAAGGACAGGTGGCCCTCGTGCAGCGCACCCAATGTGGGGACCAGGCCGATGCGGGACGCACCGGCGGCTTTGCGCTCGGCAAGCGCGCCGCGCAAGCCAGCCACCGTCGTAACCGGTTTTGGCATGCTAGTGTCCCGCTTCCGAAATTCGCATGCTCCTTATATCGGGCTCATGGCGAAATTCGAAGCCGCGACACTTGCTCTAACGCGTTTGAACGGCCGCAAAACAGGTCTGGCCCCGCTGGGTCAGACGATTGCAAACCTCGCGCGCTTCCTGTTCGGCGAACAGGCCGAAACGGGCGCGGTAAATCACATGGCCGTTGTTGGACTGCAGCGGCGCGATGATCTTGGAGGCCGAGGCCAGGATATCCTGGGCCTTGCCGGCATAGGTTTTGAGCTGCTCCAAGGCCAATTCCCGGTCGGCATAAGCGCCGATCTGAATGGTCCAGTTGCGGCCGGGGGAAGGTGTGACAGGCTCCAGGTCGCCTTCGCCGCCATCCTGCCTCTGGCCCGGGCGCATTTGCGGCTTGGGCGTGTTGACCGCGGTCTTGACCAGCTGGGACTGTGCTGCGGCCAGAGAGGCGTCAGGACGTTGAGCGGACTTGGCCACCAGCGGTGGCACCGCGGGGGCAGGTGTCGCGGACTGAGGCGCCGCAGACTGAGACGGCCCTGATGGTGCGACCGGTGGATTCGCCGGCCCTGGCTTGGTCGGCACGACCTCGGCATGGATGAGCGGGATGTTTTCGTCGGGCGCGCGTATGGATTCGGCGGCATCTTCGTCTTCGCTCTGTACCGTGGAGGGAACCGGCGATAGCGCGGCGAAGGCATTGGGGGAAACCTGAGGCAGGCTGAAGCCGGCCATGGCGGGCGGCGGCGCGCTCTGCGCCACCAGTTGCCAGGGCACAGTGGCGCGCGCCACCATAGTGGGATTGGCGGCGATCTGCGCGAAAGTCTGGTCCAGCAGCCTGACCATCTCCAGGTCTCGGCGCATGGCGGTGCGTCCACCCATCACCACCGCGACAAGATGTGTCGTGCCGCGCGTCACTGAGCTGACCAGATTGAATCCGGAAGCGCCCGTATAGCCCGTCTTGATACCGTCGGCGCCGTCATAGCGGCCGATCAGATTGTCGTGAGTGGGAAACCAGGCGCCTTTGTAGTTGAAGCCCGACAAGCCAAAATAAGGGAAATATTGCGGATAATCATAAGCCAGGTGTCGTCCAAGGATGGCCAGGTCGCTGGCGGTGGAAATCTGCAGCGGATCGGGCAGGCCCGAGGCGTTGTGATAATTGGTCTCCCGCATGCCCAGCTGGCGGGCGCGTGCGGTCATCATTTCGGCGAAATGGGATTCGGTGCCGCCCAGGGCTTCGGCGATCACGACCGCCACATCGTTGGCGCTGCGGATCAC
>DATHLY010000395.1:0-6143 GCA_035487655.1 Rhizomicrobium sp.
GAAGCCCATCACCGCATAGCCAACAGTCTGACCCTTCTGGTCAGCATGCTGCGCATGCAAACCGCTTCGGTGAAGACGAGGGCGCAGAGTTACAGCAGCGCCGAAGTCCGCCATCTCCTGGATGGTGTGGCTGCCCGCATCGGCACCATCAGCCAGCTGCACCGCATCCTGTCCCGTATAGGCAATGATGGCGTGACCAGCCTCAAGCCTCATCTGCAAGAGGTGACGGATGCCCTGACGGCGGCGTTGTCGTCACCCGAACAGCAGCAGGTGCGCGTCTTGCATACCGGCTGCGACTGCCAGGTCCTGACGCGCCATGTCCAACCTATTGTGCTGATCCTCTGCGAGATCTTCGTCAATGCGATGAAATACGCTCATCCGGCGGGAGTGCCGCTGATCTTAATCGTGGAGTGCGAGCCTGCAGCCGATGGCCAGCTGATACTCACCGTGAGCGACGATGGCGTCGGCTTGCCGGAGGGTTTTGAGCCTGAGCGGGACGGCGGCATGGGGTTCAAGATGATGCAGAAGCTGGCGGAGGCAATCGGCGGCCAGTTCGAGATTCGCTCCACCCACCTCGGGCTCAGCTTGCGCCTCTCTCTGCCCGCCAGCACCGTGGCTGGCGCCAAACTGGCCTGAATTAATCGTCTCGCGCGAGGAAGGTCGGGCAAAGGCCTTATTTCCGGCTGATCGACCGATTACGCAGCGCGGATGTTCTTTCATGGAATCTTTCTGCCCTGGATGCGCCGCACCGGAAAGGTAATGTTCTGGCCGGCGCTGATCGTGGTGGCATGGGGCGAATTGACCCCGCATCCGCCTCGGCTGCCGGGACCCTGGCAGTGGGACAAGCTGGACCATTTCACCGCCTATTTTGGCCTTTCGTTGCTGGCAACATTGGCCTGGGGGCTCAGGCGCTCGCTGATCTGGGTGTTTTTGGGCGTCGCGGCGCTGGGCGGCGGCTTGGAAATCATTCAGACCCTGGTGGGGCGCGACGGCGAATGGGGCGATTTTTTTGCCAATGATCTGGGCGCCCTGCTGGGATTGGCGCTGGCGGCCGCTTATCTCGCGGTGCCGCGGCGGCTTGTTGGAGAAGAGCCCCGAGATTAGCTTTGGGCCCCAATTCATCCACCGGCGGCATCCGCCGCCCAAAAGGGGTGCTAGGCCATGTCCTTGTTTACCGAATTCAAGAAATTTGCCGTGCGCGGCAATGTGGTGGACCTTGCGGTCGGCGTCATCATCGGCGCGTCCTTTACCGGGATTATCACATCGTTGGTCAATGACGTGATGATGCCGCCCATTGGCCTTGCCCTTGGCGGCGTGGACTTCGCCAATTTCTTCGTGGTGCTGAAAGGCGATCCCCAAGTGGAGACGCTGGCCGCCGCCAAGGCCGCCAAAGCGGTCACCCTCAACTACGGCATTTTCATCAACGCCATCATCAATTTCCTGATCGTCGCCTTCGTCCTGTTCCTGTTCCTGCGCCAGTTGAACAAGCTGGTGGCGCCCGCGCCGGACGCCGCCCCGCCTCCCGGCGAAGACGTGCTCCTGCTGCGCGAGATCCGCGATTCCCTAAAGTCGCGGTAATGCGGCCCATCCGGTTTGCGGCAGCCCTGCTATTGGCGTCGTATGCGGGCGCCCGGGCCACGGACGACCCCGGCGCGGCGGTGAATGAATTTTACGCGGTCTATAAGGACCAGCATGCACAAGGCGGCATTCCCGATGCAACCGGACGCTTGCGCTATACCCCCGTCCTGTCGCCGCGCCTCAACAAACTGCTCACCGACGCCGCGGCCGCCCAGGCCCGGCTGACGGCGAAAGTCAGGAATGCGGTGCCGCCGATGCTTGAGGGTGACATTTTCTCATCTCTCTTCGAAGGCGCCACGGCTTGGAAGGTCGGTACCTGCCAAGCTGACATGAAATCCGCCCATTGCTCCGTGGCCCTCAATTACACGCCGCCGCCAACACAGAATGCCAAGGCCCCCAAGCCGGCCAATTGGTCCGACACCGTGCTTCTGGTCCGCACACCGCAAGGCTGGAAAGTGGAAGACGTGATCTATGACGCGGGATTTCAATTCGGCAATACGGGACGATTGAGCGAAATGCTTCAGATGGTTGTCGCCGCAAACCCCCGATAAAACAGGCGTAACCATTTGCCGTTTGCGACGTATAGGGGAGTGAAAGGAAAGCTCATGACCGAGACCAAAACCACGCGCAGCCTCACCCCCGAACAGCAGCGGGTGCTTATCGAACATGGCACCGAGCGTCCGGGTTCCAGTCCCCTGAACTACGAAAAACGCCCTGGCGAATTCCAGTGTGCCGGCTGCGGCGCCGAGTTGTTTGACGCCTCGACCAAGTTCGACAGCGGCACCGGCTGGCCCAGCTTCTGGGACACCAAGCCGGGGGCGGTGGAAACCCGTACCGACTCCAGCCATGGCATGGTGCGCACCGAATTCCATTGTGCCAAATGCGGCGGCCATCTGGGGCATGTCTTCCAGGACGGCCCTGGCCCCACTGGCCTGCGCTACTGCACCAATGGATGCGCGTTGGATTTCGACCCCGACACAAAATAGACCGGCAAATGACGAGACGCCGCCGTTCAAATGAGCGGCGGCGTCTGCATTTGGACCGATCAGAAGATGTCGCGGGAGCGGGCGGCGGCGGTGGCTTCTGCGTCCCTCAAGGCCGCGCCATCCGGACCGTCCAAGGCGGCTTCGGCCGCCTTGCCCATGGCAGGTATCTTCGCCTTGTTCTTCTCGACAAAACGGGACTGATCCTTGAGGAAGGCGCGCGAGGCGGCGTAATCGCCTTCCCCCACTGTCCCTCTTGCGGCCCTCTTGGCGGGGGCCTTTTTGGCGGCGGCTTTCAGGCTTTTCCTGGCGGGTTTCTTCGCCTTTTTGGCTGGTCTTTTGGCTGACTTCCGCGACGCACTCTTGGCCGCCTTCTTGGATGTCCTGGCAGCGACCTTCTTTACCCTTTTGGCCTTTGAAGCCTTCTTTGCGGTCTTCCTTTTCCGTGCTGCCATGTCATTTCACTCCATGGATGCGAAAAAAAGACAACGCCGCGGCCCGTGAAAAGGCGCGCGGCGTTGCTTCAATCGGCTTCTTAATTAAGCACCGGCACCCAAGGGAGCCGCGGGCGGGATGTCGCTCGGGGCTGGCGCCGGCGCTGCGGCGGCTGGCTTGGCCGCCTTCTTTGCGGCCTTCGGAGCAGCCTTCTTGGCTTTCCTGGCCGGCTTCTTCGCCGCTTTCTTGGACTTCTTGCTGGATTTCCTGGCGGGCGACTTCTTGGCCTTCTTGGCCTTGGACGCCTTCTTTGCCTTCTTCTTTTTCTTCGCTGCCATGTCATTCACTCCATGGTTTTTATGTTCAACACAAAAAACTCTACGCGCCTTCGCGCCAATGCGCGAGCGTTGCGTTCGTTCCACCTGCATTTTTTTGTAAGCGGTGGGTGCGTGCCGTTCGATTAAGGGTACTCGTCGGCACGCTGCCGCTACCGACTTACGCCATATCTAAAGCCGCTCGTCGGCACGCTGCGGCTACCGACCTTGCCTACGCGGTGGCGAGCCGTTCCATCAACCATGATGCGGCGGGACCAGGAGGGGTATCGTTGCGATAGACGGTGTGCAGTGGATAGGCCGGCTCGCCCGGCGTCTCGATCTTCAATTCCACCAATCGTCCGCGTTTGAGGTCCTCATTTACCATTGGCTTGGGCATGTTGCCCCAACCCATGCCTGCCAGCAGCAGCGCATGCTTGGCGCCCAGATCCGCCAGCCGCCAGCTTCGCAGCGATAGCACGCCAAAGTCGCGACCCTGGGTCAGGGTCGAACGGTCGGTCAGCACCAACTGGATGTGATCGCGCGCCTGGGCCGTGCTGATCGAACTCTCTATCAATGCCAGGGGATGGGATGGGGCAGCCACTGGGACCAGCTTCACCGAACCGGCGGGGCCGCGGACCAGAAGATCGCTGGCCAATTCCAATGGGCCGCTAATGCCAAAGGCGGCCGTTCCTTCCATCACCGCATGGGTCACTGCACCCAATGTTTCGACCTGCAGGCGCAACGCCACGGTGGGAAATTTCCGGCGAAAATCATCCAGCGCTTTCACCAGTTTCTTGGCCGGCCACATCACATCGACGACCAGCGACACTTCCGCCTCCAATCCGGAAATGAGACCGCGCGCCTTGGCCAGCAGTCCGTCCATCGTGATCGCCAGATTGCGGCTATCCGAGAGAAGGGCTTTGCCGGCATCGCTCAGCTTGGGACGGGCGGTCCCTGCCCGGACGAAGAGGCCCACGCCCAGCTGGTTCTCGAGATTGGCGATGGCATAGCTGATGACCGAGGTCGCTCGCCCCAGCCGTCGGGCCGCGCCGGTAAAGCTGCCAGCTTCCACCACCGCCAGGAAAACGGAAATCTGGTCCAAGGTGGGAGTTTTGGGGCCCATCTATTCAATCTGATAGAACATCTTTGTCGAAATTATCCCGGTTTTCAGAATAGAGCCAGACCCCCATCTTCGGCCTTAAGGTTTAGTCCGGAGAGCCCCCATGGCCACGCCCAAAGTGTTCATCCCCTTCTACTCCCGCAGCGGCACCATCGAGCGCCTGGCCCGGGCGGTCGCGGAAGGCGCCGAAAGCGAAGGCGCCGAGGTTCGACTGCGCCGTGCCCGCGAGCTGATCGGCCATGACATCATGAGTTCGGTTCCGGGCTGGAAGGAAAGCGCCGAGGAGATGAATGCCCGTTACCCCGCCCCCACGCCTGAGGATGCGGTTTGGGCGGATGCGGTGATCTTCGGTACCCCAACCCGCTTCGGCAATGTGTCGTCCGAGTTGAAGGCCTATATCGACGGCCTTGGCGGGCTGTGGGCGCAAGGCAAGCTGAACGGCAAGACGGGCTCGGTCTTTGCCGGCTCCTCCCAACAGCATGGCGGCAATGAGTCCACCGTCATCTCGCTGTGGAATCCGCTTGCGCATCTGGGCTTCATCATCGTGCCCACCGGCTATGCCGATCCGGTGATGTTCGCCGGCGCGGGCTCGCCCTATGGCGCCTCGGTGATCTCAGGTCATCCGCCGGCCGGCCCGACCGAGGCCGAGCTAGCAGTGGCGAGATTCCAGGGCAGGCGGGTGACACAGGTGGCGAAGAAGCTGGCTTCTTAATTTGGTGACCCCCATCCGTCGCAGCTCGGGATTGCGAAGACGCAAACATCTCGGCTCACGACACCTTCCCCCTCTCATGGCTTCGCCATGAGGGGGAAGGAAACTGGCGGATGCTGAACGTCGCTCCGCGGAATGCGTCGCTCGGGATCCCTCGACCTCCCAGTGTCGCGGGCTTGGGATTGGATCGCTATAACGGAGCAATGGACAAGCTCTATCTCGAAGACTTCACGGTCGGTCAGCGCTTCATCAGCGAGACCCAGGGGATCGATGCCGACCAGATCAAGGCCTTTGCCACGCGCTTCGATCCTCAGCCCTTTCATCTTGACGAAGCGGCGGCCCAGGCCAGTTTTTTCCATGGCCTGGCCGCCAGCGGCTGGCACACCGCTGCCATCACCATGTCGCTGCTGGTCAAGAGCGGCATGCCGATCGCGGGCGGGCTGATCGGCGCGGGCGGAGAGCTGCAATGGCCGCGGCCGGTTCGGCCTGGCGACGTGCTTCAGGTCGAAAGCGAAGTGCTGGAGGTCAAGCCCTCACGGTCCAGGCCCGAACGCGGCATGATCACGGTCAAAAGCGAGACCCGTAACCAGAATGGCGAAGTCGTGCAGGTTCTGACCAGCCGGATGCTGGTGTGGAGAAGGCCGGCGCAAACTGAATTGCATTCGAATTCGTGAGACTGCTCTGCGTCTCCTCTCCCCTTGTGGGAGAGGAAGAAAAATCACTGGGTTGGCGGAGCGACAGCGACGCTCAACCCATTGATTTTTCAGGTGAGGGGTGAGTCAATCTGAATGCACCCCTCACCCGCAAAGTCTAAGCACTTAGCTCTGCATACGCGTCGCTAAGTGCAAGACTTTGCGCCCTCTCCCACAAGGGGAGAGGAATGAAAATTGCCATTTCTACGCCGCAACCGAATCGAGCGCGATCTCCGCGCCATGCGCTTCGCCATCGAGCGTCGCGGCGACCGCATGCACGCAGGCCGCGATGCGAACAGCGGCCTGGATTTC